>JACIWW010000026.1 GCA_014360905.1 Chloroflexota bacterium | reverse complement strand
GGCCAGTTGGAAGCGGATCGTGTGTGGGGTGACGGTGCCGCCCACGACGCGCGAGGGGATGCGATGGCTGGCGAGGACCAGTTCGATTTGATTGGCTTGAAACTCCAGCAACTTGCGCTCCATGCTACACCTCCTATTAGAACAAATGTTCTATTAAGAAGCCCAAAAAGATTTCCTTTACCTCTACAAATGCTATATGGACTTAGACTTGGCGGATGACAGCGATCACCTTGCCCTGTATCTCCAGGTTAGCAGGGTGAACGTAGATGGGGTCGAGGTTTGGATTCGCCGGCTGCAAGCGCACGCGATTTTTGCTTTCCCAGTAGAATCGTTTGAGGGTTGTTTCCTTTTCTGTTTTCAACCAGGCCGCCACGAGGTCACCGTTCTGGGCTTCCTTCTGAGCTTTCATGATCACGATATCCCCATCGTAGATGAGGGCGTCAATCATGGAATCTCCCTTGACTTGCAGGGCATAAATAGGCCCTTGCTCTTGCACAATGTCACGAGTCAAGGCAATGCTTTCATCTACATCCAGGGGAGAAAAGGTCTCATCGGGAATCGGCACTGGTTCGCTTGCCACAATGCGTCCGAGCACCGGCACTCTGACAATGTCCTGGTCGAACACGAGTTCTTGCTCTAGCGTGCTTCTTCCCACCAGCTTCACACCACGTGAGATCTCTCGATCGCGCTGGATATAGCCTTTGGCTTGCAGAATATTGAGGTTATAGTTGACAACAGAGGTGGAGGAAATGTTTGCCGCTCGGCCGATCTCCCGAATCGTTGGTGGATAGCCGTTCTCCTGCACAAACTTCCTGATAAAATCCAAAATATTTTTCTGCCTAGGCGATAGGTCCATTTGCCCCCCTTTCCAGACTGCACAACTTGCTTTAGACACCCTTATTATACACGAACATTTGTTCTGTGTCAAATTGGCCAATGTGCTTGCAAATATTGCGCTTGAGTTTGAAAGGATGGCAAGCGGCTGGGCCTGTGGCAAAATGAGGGGCATGCAATCTCAGCATTAGCCAAACCTTGCCAGATGCCATGCTGCACACTAGCCGCGTGATAGAAGGTATGGGCCGCGCAAGCAATGTCGTGGGACGCTCCTTCCCCCATTTCCCAGTAGCGAGCAATATAACCACCTGAATGCCTAGCCTACCAGGTTTGCACATATGGCTGCGCATCCTATAATTAGTCTGTAAGGAGGATCTAGATCATGTCTGCTCATTCTGTTTCCCCTCTAAGGGATGAGCGTAAAGTGGCGGTTTGGCCAATAACTGCGATGGATCGCGCGTTGCTGGCCCTACGCTGGGCGATGCTAGTATTAGCGGTGGGGCTATCGTTCATTGACCGTTCCAAACAAGGCGTGTTTGTCCCTTCTTTGCCCTTAGCCGGAATACTGGTAATCTATAACCTGGCTATTCTGCTTATTGGCCGCTTGCTGCCCTGGCTGAGACAGCCATTCAATGTAATGGCGCTGGATGGTCTAATGGCTACACTGGCTATATACCTTAATGGCGGCTACCATAGCGCCTTCTTTGTCCTCTACATCTTTGTTTTGCTGAACGCAGCGTTTCGTTTTAGCATAGTCGGCAGCATGTTGCTGGCGAACCTGGTCGGCTTCCTTTATGTTGCCGCGTGTCTGCTCAATCCTGCCGGATTGAATGCACCCCAGGCCCTGGATATTTTCGGCACCAAGCTCATCCTGCTTTTGCTGATTGCCTTTATCTCCTCGCTGCTATTAGAGCAACTGCGAGTCGAACACCAGGCTACTGCTCGAGAGCGAGCATTGTTAGAAGCACAATCCAGTTTCATTTCTGCCATATCGCATGAACTGCGCACGCCGTTGACCTGCATCAAGACCTCGATTGAATTGCTTCAGGCCAGCAAAGCGCACGAAACCGATGAGAATGAGTGTGCGCTCCTACAGACGATTGCCGATCATACCGCACGGTTGGAAAAACTGGTGACGGATTTACTGCAGATGATACGCCTAGAAGCGGGGCAATTGGAGCTCACCCGTCAGCCAACCGATCTGGCAGTATTGTTACGCCGAGCGGCAGCAGCGCTGGAACCACTGCAAAGGAGCAAAGGGCAATCTCTGGAGCTGGACCTGCCTGAAGGGCTGCCTCGCGCTTGGATAGACCGGGAGCGAATCGAGCAGGTAGCTGCTAATTTGCTTTCTAATGCGATCAAATTCACACCCACTGGCGGACACATTCGCTTGACGTTACGGCACATTCCTAATGAAAAGATACTGGCCGTGACAGTAAGCGACAACGGGCCTGGCATCGCACCTGAGGAGCGAGAGCGCTTGTTTACCAAGTTTTACACAGGGCGGAGGGCATCCTCTGGCATCGGGCTAGGTCTCTATCTCGCCAAGCAATTGGTTGAGCTGCACGGAGGGCATATTACTGTGGAGAGCACGCCTGGACAAGGCAGCACGTTCGCCTTTACCATTCCTTTGGAGGTTAAGAAGGATGAAACTGCTGATCGTGGATGAGGAGCCAGGCGTAGTACAGGTTGTGCGCGCAACTTTCCGTGCCCAGGAGCCAGGTTGGGAGATCCTGAACGCGAGCGGCGGAGAAGAAGCCCTCGACCTCATCGAGCACGAGAAACCTAACCTGGTGCTCCTGGATGTCGGGCTGCCTGACATGGACGGCTTCACTGTGCTCAAAGAAATCCGCCGTTTCTCCAATGTGCCAGTGATTATGTTAACGGTACGCGATGATGAGGTGAGCAAAGTCACTGCTTTGGAGCTAGGGGCTGATGATTACGTAGCGAAACCCTTTGGCGCCCTGGAACTGGTGGCTCGTGCCCGTGCCGTCCTGCGCCGGGCAGAAGGATTGCCATTAACGCATGAGGAACCCTTTGTGTGCGGCGATGTACACTTAGATTTCGATACAAGGCAATTGACAGTAAGGGGCAAACCAGTGGAATTAACCAATACGGAATACCGGCTACTATATCACCTGGTTCGCAATGCTGGCCGGCCCCTCAGCCACGAGGCGCTGCTAGCCCGCGTCTGGGGTCATGAATATACCGATGAAATCAATTATCTGAAAGTCTACATCAGTCGATTGCGCAACAAGATCGAGCTTGATCCCCAGCATCCTCAGTACATTCGCACCGAATACGGCTTTGGTTATAGCTTTCGTGCTCCTCAGCGCTAGGGCGAAAGTTCTCCGTAACCTACCTCCCTAACATTTGCAGCACCTAACGGCATCGTTTGGAGACTGGCATCACCCACCTCGAACACTCTCTAGAGAGAATGCCTCATCGAAGAAGTGGATGATCTCCGCGATGTTCGCCTCCAAGCCGTGAGAACGAATGGAGCCGTGTGTTTCGCCCTCGATAAGCCACAAGGTCTTGGGCTGACCAGCGGCGGCAAATAACCGCTTTACTTGCGCAAGTGGAATGCGTTCATCGCTGCTGCCATGAACCAACAAGAGCGGACGTGGCGCGATATGGGAGATGAGCTGCGTCAGGTCTATCGCAGCCAAGGAGATGTCCTTGTGCCATTCCACTACTCTGCGTATCCAATCCAGCACAAAGTGGGGCAGAAACGACGGCCGATTGGCTGCCCACACGTCCAAGGGGCTGGCAAATGGCGCCACCGCAACTACAGCCTGGATGTCAAAATTGCGGGCTGCACTCAACAGCGCACTGCTCGCACCAATCGAGTATCCAATCACTCCAATCTGACATACTTGTTTTGTCTGACGCAGGAAACGCGCCGCGCTGTCTATATCCTGGCTTTCCCGATAGCCGTACGTGATGCCACATCCATCACTGTCGCTATGACCATGGCCGCGGTAGCTAAACAGCAACACCGTATAACCTGCCTGATGCAGAGCCGGTACAAGTGAAAGCCCCGATCGTTGATCCTGCCCTGCCCCATGAGCATATATGATTGCCGGCGCATCGCGCGACTTGGCGGGGGTCAACCAACCGCGCAAAGTCAATCCATCGGCTGCCTGGAAAGCCACTTCATAGTAAGTCAACCCAAAGGCCGTGAGCGGATTTAAGCTAGAGGTCGGTGGAAACGGCGGGCGCGTCGCCCAACCTTCTGCAATCACAGGAAAGACCACTGCTAACAAAACGCTACTGGTCAGCAGTGCGGTTAATGCCCCAAGAATGCTTAGGGACATGGAGTATCCTTTGTGTTGCTTATTTGGGTCACGCATGTTTTTATCAGTCCACAAAGAGTAACCCGTACTGGAATATTGTCTTGTAGCCACATAGTATAGATTATTATACCACACATGATGACCAAAAAGGAAAATCGTGCTAGCTATACAACGCTTTTTCCAATTTGTTCCTTTAGTTTTTAACCACTTTTTAGCCACTATTTGCTGTTCTATTTACCTTGCTGTGTTACACTTGGGGTAGAAACATTGTTACGCTCATGGTTGTCACTCACTCAGAATCAATGGATAGAACTTCATGGTGAGGTGCCAAATGCGCAAAATAGCGATTGTTACTGATTCAGCAGCTAATCTGCCCCGTGAACTCGTCGAGAAATATCGTATCTTTATCGTGCCGGTTCTGATATACCTGGATGGACGCGAGTATCATGACGGTGTAGACATCATGCCTACTGACGTATATCGGTACTTACGCCTGAGCAGTAATGGCAACCTGCCCAAGACAGCTACACCGTCGGTAGGGGATTTTCTCCGCGTCTATACACAAGCCTTGCAACAAGCGGAGGAAGTGGTTTCAATCCACCTAGCAAGCGAATTAAGCGCAGTGTACCAAACTGCTGAGGTGGCCAGCAAACTAGTGGACGCTCCAATCCACGTGCTGGATTGCCGCAGCGCAGCCCTTGGTTGTGGCTTCGCCGCTTTGGAAGCTGCCCGGTTGGCTGAAAGTGGAGCTAATGCCCCTGCTGTACTGGAAAGGGCGCGCGACATTGCTCAGAGGACACGTGTGTATGCTAGCCTCGAAACTCTTTACTATCTGCATCGCGGCGGTCACGTGCCCAGTATCGCCAGTTTGGCTGGGTCCATGCTCAAGATTTGTCCCATTCTCAGCGTAGGTAATGGACAAGCGCGTCTGGTTGCATTGCCGCGCACGCGCCGGCGTGCTATAGCCTGCTTGCTAGAACTCATCAGCAACGACGCTGGTCAGCGTCCAGTCCATGCGGCTGTCATGCACGCCGATGTACCGGAGGAGGCGGAAGCCCTGCGGAACGAACTCGCTACCCGCCTGAACTGCCGTGAATTGTTCATCACCGAGTTCACGCCTGTGATGGGTACGCATACCGGCCCGGGGCTGATTGGACTGGCCTGGTGGAGTGAAACAGAAGCCATGCCGTCATGACAAGGTGAGGCAGGAAAGCAACGCCTATCTAGGCAATGTGGCTAAACTGTCATTTGATAAGAGGTCATCATGAGGATAGGGGGCCGACATCCCTCTCTAATGCAAGAATATACACCAACAGCGAGATGACCCAACCCACTCTAAGAGGCTTTGCGAGGATCAGTACGGATGGAGGACAGCGCTATGCAGAGTGTGCTATTGATTATTGTTGGCTACCTGCTGGGCTCAATCCCCACTGCCTACCTTGCTGGACGATGGCTCAAGGGGATTGATCTCCGCGAGTATGGCAGTGGAACAGTGAGCGGCACGGGTGTCATCTACCACGTTGGGCTCGGAGCTGGTGTAGTGGCTGGTCTGCTCGATGTAGCCAAGGGAGCTCTTGCTACCTGGCTGGTTCTGCGGTTAGGGTCCTCGCTGACAGTCGGCTTGCTTGCTGGTTTAGCGGCGGTCATTGGACACAACTGGCCCTTGTATCTGAAGTTTAAGGGTGGCAGAGGGATCAGTCCCTTCATGGGGGTCATGTTGGTCGTTTTCCCTCTGGGCGTACTCTGGCTGCTTTTGTTTCTAGCCGCTGGTCGATTGCTCAAACTCACTGCACTAGTGGCTTTCTGCGGTATCCTCACACTCCCGTTGCTGACCTACATAACCCGGCAACCCACAGTGGTAATCCTAACTTCCATTGGGATGCTGTTGATTACAGTGATAAAACGGTTGGAAGCCAACCGCCTACCCCTGCCATCCGGGCCAGAACGGCGCCAGGTCCTCATTCGCCGCCTCCTCTTTGATCGCGACGTGGATGTAAATGAAGAGTGGGTCTCCCGGCGTCCAGCAGGCTAATGGTTGCCAACCGCTTGCATTTACAGCACACGACGTCACCTGCATTGTGCTAGGAATGCAGCGGCAAAAAGCGCATTGAAGGCGCGACAAACCCACTGCTCTCCCCAGTCACAGGATGCTCATAACCCCTTTATACCACCTTTTTTGGTATCAACCTGATAGTTTTTGATAGGAATATTGTGATATACTAATATCACAAACAAGCCTATGCCCGGGTGTGTCGTAGGCTTGTTTGTGCTATTTGCAAAAAGCGTCGAGGTGCAATGAATAAATCATCGCGACTCAGCGGGTTTTACAAGCGCAGTTTCACAGAGCGAATCCATCTACTGCAGCAGTTCGCTGACCTGACCGATGCGGAGGCAGAAGCTCTCTGTGGGATAGCAGGTCTCAGCCAGGCACAAGCAGATCACATGATCGAGAATGCCATCGGCACCTTTGGACTGCCCTTGGGCATTGCTACTAACTTTCTAATCAATGGCCGCGATTACCTGATACCGATGGCCATCGAAGAACCGTCAGTGGTTGCCGGGGCCAGCTTTGCGGCACGCCTAGTGCGGGATGGTGGCGGGTTCAAGACGTGCAGCGATGAGCCATTGATGATTGGACAGATCCAAGTGCTGGATGTCAGCGACCCGTGGGCAGCACGCTTCGAATTATTGGCTGCCAAGGAACGCATCCTGAGTCTAGCCAATGAACAGGACCCAGTCATTGTGAAATTGGGCGGCGGTGCACGAGACCTGGAAGTGCGTGTGATTGAGCAGAGTCCAACTGGGCCCATGTTAGTTGTGCACCTCCTGTACGATACGCGCGATGCCATGGGTGCGAACGCGGTGAACACTGCTGTCGAAGCGATTGCGCCACTGGTGGCGGAAATCAGCGGAGGGCGCACGCTGTTGCGTATTCTTTCCAACCTAGCCGATCGACGCCTGGCGCGAGCCAAAGCTGTCGTTCCCGTTTCTTCTTTAGCCCATGACGAATTCAGTGGCGAGGAAGTAGCACAGGGCATCGTGGAAGCCTGGGCTTTTGCTGCAGCGGACCCTTACCGCGCCGCTACGCACAACAAGGGCATCATGAATGGCATCGATGCAGTAGTCATCGCCACGGGCAATGACTGGCGGGCAGTGGAAGCCGGGGCTCACAGTTATGCTGCACGCAATGGTTGCTACACTGCGCTGAGCACTTGGCACCTGGATGAGGACGGCAGCCTGGTCGGCACACTGGAATTGCCCATGGCTGTAGGTATTGTCGGTGGTGCTACCAGGGTTCATCCTGCAGCCAAAGCGGCACTAAAGCTCCTGGGCGTCAAAACCGCACGCGAACTGGCGGAAATCATCGTAGCGGTGGGATTGGCTCAGAACCTGGCTGCGCTACGGGCGTTGGCTAGCGAGGGCATCCAACGCGGCCACATGAAACTGCACGCTCGCCAGGTAGCGATTGCTGCAGGAGCAGATGGCGAACTGGTGGATCGCGTGGTGCAAGCTATGCTTGAAGAGAGAGTGATCCGCCTGGATAGGGCGGAGGCAATTTTGAAGAGGTTGAAGGCAGAAGAATGAAGCCACTTCGTGATGTCGGCATTGTAGGTTATGGGGCATATATCCCCCGCTATCGCCTTCCGGCGAGCGAGGTTTCGCGGGTCTGGATGGAAGGGCATGCTGGCTTGCCCATCGAAGAGAAATCAGTGCCGGGACTGGACGAAGATACGGCAACCATGGCCATCGAAGCAGCACGTAACGCCCTGGTCCGTGCGGGCATTGCGGCACAAGAAATCCGCGCTGTATGGATTGGTAGTGAATCCCATCCCTATGCCGTGAAGCCGACCTCAACCATCGTGGCAGAAGCGATTGGAGCCACGCCACAGGTCAGCGCAGCCGATTGGGAATTCGCCTGCAAAGCAGGAACGGAGGCACTGCAGGCAGCTATCGCTCTCGTCGGCTCAGGGATGGCCGACTATGCCATGGCCATTGGAGCCGACACAGCCCAAGGACGTCCAGGGGATGCTTTGGAGTATACAACGGCAGCGGGGGGAGCAGCATATATCGTTGGGCCACGGGAGCAGAGCCTGGCTTACTTGGAAGGCTCATATTCCTATGTCACGGACACGCCGGATTTCTTTCGGCGTCCCTACCAGCATTATCCAGAGCATGGTGGGCGTTTCACTGGTGAGCCCGCCTATTTCAAACACATCACCCATGCCGTCGAAGCGCTATTGCACGAGCTAGGCTACACGCCGAAGGATTTCGCAGCAGCTGTTTTTCATCAGCCGAACACCAAATTCCCGCAGCGGGTAGCACAAATGCTGGGCTTTAGCAAGGAGCAGATTCGGGTTGGATTGCTGGCACCTAAAATAGGCAACACATATGCGGCTTCGTCCCTGCTTGGGCTGGCTGCTGTTCTGGATGAGGCTAGGCCGGGCGATCGTATCTTGCTTGCTTCCTTCGGTTCCGGAGCCGGCAGCGATGCTTTCTCTTTCGTCGTTACAGATCTAATCGGGGCAAAGCAGAATCTAGCTCCCCTGACTCAAGTGTACATCGCCCGACGTAAGCTAGTTGATTATGCCTTGTACACGCGCTACCGCAGAAAATTGCAGATGCACTAATAAAACTCAGGAGGACATCGTCGCTTGCGCGAAGTAAGTATCATCGGCATTGGTCAAACCCAGGTCGGAGAGCTTTGGGAACGATCTCTGCGCGATCTGGCGGTAGATGCAATCAAAGCGGCCTTGAAGGATGCTCATCTGGAATGGGTAGAAGCCCTGTATGTGGGCAACATGCTCTCAGGCGAGTGCGTTGCACAACAACACCTGGGAGCACTGATCGCAGATTGGAGTGGTCTGGGCAATATCGAAGCAGTGAGAGTGGAAGCTGCTGATGCTTCCGGCGCAGCGGCATTGCGCATGGGTTATCTTGCCGTGGCCAGTGGGGTGCATGACTATGTATTGGTATGCGGCGTAGAAAAGATGACCGATGTGGATGTAGAGACTGCTAATGCTGCCTGGAGTTCTGCGCTGGATGCTGAATATGAAGCTTTCCAGGGAGTCACGATGCCAGCATTGGCTGGATTGCTGATGCGTCGCTATATGCATGAGTTTGGTGTGCAGCGTGAGGATTTTGCGCCTTTCGCAGTGACTGCGCATGCCAATGGAGCGAACAATCCTTACGCCATGTTCCGTTCGCCCATTTCAGCCGACGCATATGCAAAGGCAGGCATGGTAGTGGATCCCATTAGCATGTTCGATGCCGCACCGCTCTGCGATGGTGCTGCAGCAGTGGTCCTGTGTCCCAGTGAGCGAACGCGCGATTCCAGCAACAGGCCGGTGCGTATCCGCGCTTCTGCTGTGGCTACGGATCGGCTAGCTGTACATAGCCGCCGGGAGCCCTTGTTCCTGCAAGCAGCTTACCTCTCGGCGCAGAAAGCCTATTTGCAGGCAGGGGTGGGGCCGGAAGATGTGAACCTTTTTGAGCTGCACGATGCATTCACTATCCTGGCAGCATTATCCCTGGAAGCGTGTGGTTTTGCTGATCGGGGCCAGGCCGTGCATCTAGCCAAGGAGGGAGGGATCGCGCGCAATGGGCGCATTCCCATTAGCACGATGGGTGGCTTGAAAGCGCGAGGCCATCCGATAGGCGCAACAGGAATTTATCAAATCGTAGAACTGGTGATGCAGTTACGGGGAAAGGCTGGCGCTAACCAGATTGACTGTCGTCTGGGCATGGCCCAGGGCCTGGGTGGAAGCGGCGCGACTGCTATCACCCATATCCTGGAAGCATCATCATGAAGCAGTATACATCACATAACACTTGATAACAACTGTAAGGAGGTTTGGATAGTAGATGAACGTACCGAGATATTGGAGAACAGAACAAACACGCTATGGGCTTATCGGCGAAGTATGCCGGGCATGCGGCAAGCCCATCTTCCCACCACGTGACGTCTGTCCACATTGTACGGAAGAGGGGCAAGATGTGCACCCTTTTCGTGGCAAGGGCCAGGTGTATTCCTTTTCGACCATATACGACGCCCCAACCGGCTACACGGAATACCAACCATACACCGTGGCCCTGATCAAGTTGGATGAGGGTCCGCTGGTGACTGCACAGCTTACCGATGTGGACAACGATCAAGTGCATGTCGGCATGCCTGTGGAAATGGTGACACGCAAGATCAAGGAAGAAGGCGAAAACGGGTTGATCGTGTATGGTTACAAGTTTCGACCCGTTTTAGACACTAGACCTGACAGGTTTTAGCAACCTGTCAGGTCTAGAGGTTTTGCCCTCTCCCAGGACGCGATATCCCCGCTGACCACAACGAAGAGAGGGTGCGGCCTGGGCAAGTCTATCTCTGCTATTGCTTCGTAGTGCGCTGGGTCCCGCCTTTTCAGTTTTTGCTTCAGCAGACAAAATTCGTAGCGCAATTGCCCGTCAGTAACGAGCAGTTTCCCCCATGCTGGCGGTGGTTGGATTTTGCTCCTATCGAAGCGATACCCTCTATGGCATGCTTCTTCATATACTGCTAGCAAGTACTGATCGATCGCTGCGATAGGATCTGCCTGTGCACGAAACCGTTCCAACTGGGGATGATTTCGGTATCCAGTAGTTTGGCCTGGCAATACTTTGCGCGCGAGCAATCCTTCACGCCAGAGCGCGACCAATCCTTTAGCGTCAAGATAGCAGGGATGCAGAGACCATAGGCGCATCGCTTGCTATTTGATCTGATTCCGGGCCAACCCAAGAGCTACCGCTGCAAGGGAATTGATCACTCCCGCCAGGAATTCTCCCGTGAAGAGATTAATCAAGAGGTAAGCCAGAGCGAGACCTGCAGCAATAGTGATCCCATTTCTCGCTTCCTGGATCTGACCCTTGCTAAGCGGCATATACCCCAAACCGAAGATCACCCCCACAGCAATGAGAGCGGTTAAAATGGCCAACATGTTGCCTAACGTTAGCGCCAGCACAGTGGCTAATACATAGATCCCACCTGCTGCCAACACCAGCATTTTCGCTTGCCCGATACCTGCAGCGGCTTCGGAAGTCGGAAGGGGTGCATATGGCGTCTGTCCTGCTGGGGGCACTTGTGCTGTTGGTGGAGGCACTGGGGTAGATCCCGTAGCTGCTTGCGCTACGGGGTTACCACACGAACTACAGAAACGAACGCCCTCTGCAATTTGAGCACCACAATTGACACAGTATGGCATGGTATTCCTCTCTCCTTTTCTTTGTACAGATCAGCACGTGTTTGCCACAGTTATGCGAATGGAAAGAGCGATTATCCCCTCAGCACCTCCTTTCATCCAACAAGCAACAAATGCGGTACATGGCAAACCATTTTCCCCGTTCGTTTGGACAGCCACACCGTAATGGGCAGACCCATAGTTTTGAAAAATTTTATTACAGGTCCGTTCCTTTGTCAACTGAGCACTGCGCAGCATTCTCTGAACAAGCCTCCAGCCACGTGCTTCTACTATGCCCAACGGCGGATAAAACAACCTTGCATAGAGTGTCCCATGATCGGGAGATCGTCCAGGTTAGAAGCCTCCAAAAGTGAAGCCAGTCGGGCTAATGTTGCGCGACGTGCTGAGATGCCCAAAAAGCAACCGCAGCGAGGCCAAGCACTGCCACGAAATTGCCTATTATGAGATCAATGAGACCCTAGCACCAAAGCCAGATGTAATCTTGCCGCTGGCTGCCAATACTCATACGCCCCGATGTCGGGATGGGCATCGCGAGGACGATTCTCCAGGTCTACGGAAGGAGCACTTTCCACAGTCCCGGCGTTGATGGCTGGGCTGCCCTCTCGTAGGTGGTAATCCCCCTGCTGCCCCCAGGCCGGCGCCATGAAGCGCGGATCGCCATAGAGGTTGCCAGGGCCTAACTTGCCGATATTCGCTGCTGTATAAGTCATGTCGCCATGGATGAGCACCCGCTCCTCCTGCGGCAAGTAGAAGAGGTTATGCGCGGCGATCAAGGTGCTTTCCCCACCAACGTAGATGGGGCAATCCTGCCCGCGCCCTTGAAAGATAGAATTGCGAATGGCCAAGCGAACGGGCAGCCCATCGTATTGGACGTACATCAGATAGTTTTGTCCCACGAAATCATCAACAGTGACGTTGATGATCTCAAAGGATGCCCCTGTCATCTGCTCTTGGTCAATGACGATAGCGGCCCAAGGAGTCGTGCTCGCATCACCATCGCCGCGGCCATAGATGAGGGTGTTCTCAATGCGACTGTTTGGCCCCCACAGTTTCACACCGTCGCAGGAGTTGTTCGCTACGATGCAGCGGCGGATGGTGGTGTTGGCAGCCTTGGAGTCCAGCCCGTCACCGTAGTTGTGCTCGGCGACGGTGTCCTCTATCAAGATCGGCCCCTGGGAAGGCTCAATGCCGAAACCATCGGGGCGATCGTAGGGGCGATCCGAGCCATCACCACCCTGGTAGTAGTGGCCACTCCAGGAGAGCGATGAGTTACGGATAAAGACGTTACGCCAACCACCGTGCTCCCCGGCTGGGCCACCCAGAGCGCCAAATCCAGCGTACTCGATGCGGCAGTTGAGGATGTACAGGTTGTCAACGTCCTGAAAGTTCATCCCAAACTCATCTATGTGGTGAATGTAGAGGTCCTCTAGGACAATATGGGCGGATGGTGCACCAAGGATCTCCACTCCCTCGCGGAACCACGCCGCCTCGCCACGGGCAGTATCGTCGTGGGTGATCCCCAGATGGCGTATGCGAACATATTGAACGCCAGTTAGGTCAATAGCAGTGATGAGATTGTCGCGGCCAGCTAGGACCGGGCGGTGTCCCACTTCACCCTGGATGATGATCCAAGCCGTGGCGGTACCTGAGGGTGGAGCGATGATGTCAGCATCATATTCACTCAGGATATAGCGCCCGCCGAGGATGATGAGCGTGTCGCCTGGGTGGAGCTGGCGCGAGCCATAGCCAGGAGTACGCCAAGGGCGGTCGCGTGTGCCAGGGTTAGCGTTGTCGCCGTTGGGGGCGACGTAGTAGACATTGCCTGTAGTTATGGCTGAAGCTTCCTCCCGCGTTGCAGACGGTATGGTGGCTGCAATAGGAGGTGTTTCCCATGTTGCAGAAGGCGTTGTCTCTGCGCTTGGTCTGCCTTGCTCTGTGGATACACCGGGCGTTGTGCAGGACAGCGCAGCAAGACATGCGATTACCAACAGGAGCAAATATTTCATTTTATATCTCCTATATCATCCTATAGCCCTCAACCTGACAGGAAGGACTGCATCCATTCTGCTGAATGGTATTATCTTTCCCTATTGGGAGAAACAATCACGAGCCAATGAAGCCGATTAAGAAGCGCAGGACTGACATAAGCCCCAACAGGGCCAATACGGTTGTGATGATGCCCAGGGGCTTGGAGTGCAACCAACCGACCAGCCCTATGCCGGCAAGAAACAGGATCAGACCTATCATAGGGATGACTCCAGCGCCACCCAAGAAGTGACGAATCTGTGTCTCAGTGATTCCGCTTCTCATCGGATAGAGGATGACCATCATAATAATGACACAGACAAACGTCCAAACCAGCGTGGCAATGGAGGAGGCGAGGAAAAGTGCTAAGGTGGCTACTCCAAGGGAGTTCTTTTTGGCAAATGGAATGAGTTGGATAGCCGCAGTGAGTGCAAAACCAGCCAGCACACTGGACAGGAAGGATAACTGCCTCAAAACCTCGAGCATATCAGCGGACATCAGGTCAACTCCTCAAAAGGGGATTGGGATCATAAAGCGTCGGCTGGAAAGGCTGGCTAGGCGCATTGTAGCCTATAATTGCAAAGGAGGTGATCCATCAGCCAACGCAGAAGCCTCTCGCGCCTTATTTGTTCTTCAGCAACCAATCTCTCAGTATCTCTACCTTGTCGCTTCGGCCGAGTTTGAGATATGCCTGATACTCGTATTCTAGCGACAAAACGGGAATGTTCATCCCCTCAACTTCTACCCACTGCCTATAGCATTCGATCCTGACTGGCTCTTCCCAACTCTGAATGTCCAGATGCTTTTGAACAGCGCCCATGATCTCTACTTGGATGCCGTCTATTTCAAGCGCGCCAAAGTGGGAACGTATGTGCTCAGATATTGAGTATTGTACTGGTTTGATGACGTATTCGGAAAAGCGGCGCTCGATCTCGTATGCGCCCTCTTCATCGGTCTGAATGTCTATATCGTGGATGGGCACTGGCACGCCTTGCAGGGCCATGCCCAAGCTCCCTGTGACAACCCAGTTAATTGGATTGCCTTCCAAGCGCTCACAAATCTTGCGCAGTACGCTGAGATATGGCATGGGAATCATCACTTGTCACCTGCCTAGATCACAAAGCAAGCTCATGCCCTGAGCTTTACTACCGACTTTAGCGAGACTCGCCACCTTGACCAGGACGAGAAAACTCTGCATCAGAGGTATAACGAGACAACTATGAAGCAGCCACATTTTGACACAAGGGATGAGAAATGTCAAGCAGAGAGCCAAGCGCACGCAATACTTGACTTTTGATTGAAATTGGTTAGAATGAATGATGCGCCGGCGCGGGGAAGTGTCGGAATGGTAGACGAGCGTGACTTAGGATCACGTGGAGCAATCCGTGAGAGTTCGAGTCTCTCCTTCCCCATCGGTCAGGCTAGAAGCGGAAGTGGCTCAGCGGTAGAGCATCTCCTTGCCAAGGAGAGGGCCGCGGGTTCGAATCCCGTCTTCCGCTCTTCACGAGAATGCTGGTTCGCACGAACCAGCATTCTCTGTATGGCTTGGGTAGAATATTAGCCTAAGCCGCGCCCATTTTGTAACTGGAGGCCATTAACCCGTTGAAAATCAATAAAGAAAAGATAGGCCCGTGCGAGTACGCGCTCACCATCGAAGTGGAACCAGAACGTCTAGAAACGCCGTTGCGTGAAGCGGCACAACGTCTCAATCGGCGCCATCCTATTGCAGGGTTTCGCCCAGGCAAGGCGCCTTACCGCCTGGTCGAACGCACCTATGGCAAGGAACTGATCTACGATGAAATGCTGAACCAGATGGGCAATGGCTGGTATCAGGAAGCCTTGCAGGAAAGCGGGCTCGAGCCTTATGCCCAGGGTCAGATGGAGATCGTGCAACTGGAACCGCTCACGCTCAAGATCCGTGTGCCGGTACAGCCCGAGGTCACTCTTGGCGATTACCGCAGTATACGCGTGGAACAAAAAGCGGTAGAGGTGACCCCATCCGAGGTAGAGGAGGCACTGGCCCAGATTCAGGAGAGCCACGCAGTCTGGGTACCAGTGGAACATGCAGCCGAGATGGGCAATCAGGTGTTAATAGACACCGTCGGGACGACCGCGGATGGGCGGACAGTGGAGCAACTGGATCTGACTCTGGAAGTGAGCGAGGAAATCACTCCGCCCGGCTTTGGCCAAAACCTGGTGGGTATCAAGCCAGGTGAGAGCAAGGAGTTCGATGTGGAATATCCGACGGATTTTCGCGATGCGGATTTAGCTGGCAAACGCGTCCACTTCCGTGTGACGGTCAAAGGGGTCAAAGAGAAAGAATTGCCCCCGTTGGATGACGCACTGGCACAGAGTGTAGGCTCCTACGAAACGCTAGCGGAGCTACGCGCCCGCATCGAAGAGGAACTGCGCAAGCGCAAGGAAGAAGAAGCAAAGAATGACGCGCTGGATGAGGCGCTGGATGCTCTAGTCCAACAAGCGGTACTGGAGTATCCAGCTATTGCTCTTGAACGCGAGATAGATGCAATGGTCGAATCCTTAGCGGATAATCTAAGCCAGCAGGGTTTCACTCTGGAGGGTTACCTGCAGATCACGGGGAAAACTTTGCCGCAATTGCGTGCGGAAACTCAGCCTCAGGCAGAGAAACGCCTGAAGCGCATCCTGGTGCTGAACAAGTTTGCTGAGGCAGAAGGCATCACAGCAGAGGCAGAGGAAATCGAACAGGAAGTGAACCGCGTGTCTGGCTCCTTTGGTCAGCGGGCAGAATCCGTCAAAGCTGCCCTCAGCAGCGAGAGATCCCTGCGCTCCATCGCCAATGACGTTCGCCGACGCAAGGCTTTGGAACGTCTGCTGGCTATAGCCACCGGCCAGGATGTGCAACGGCCAGACAATCTGTCAAATCAAGAGTTGACAGAACCGATAGCAGAAACCAGCGGCGAAACGGACCCAACTGAAGGAGGCACATGAGCGAGCGAATACATGATACCGTTATCCCTATGGTGATTGAGAGCACCGGCCGGGGGGAACGAGGGTATGATATCTTTTCCCTCCTGCTGAAAGAAAGGATTATCTTCCTAGGCACGCCGATTGATGACACGGTTGCAAATCTCATCGTAGCACAATTCCTGTTCCTACAGCGAGAAGACCCGGAGAAGGAGATCTCCCTGTACATCAACTCCCCGGGTGGCTCGATCAGTGCCGGCCTGGCCATCTACGATACCATGCAACTGGTCACCGCTCCGGTATCCACTATTGCCGTGGGCATGACCGCCAGCATGGGCACGATCCTGCTCTGTGCAGGGACAAAAGGTCGGCGTTATGCCCTGCCCAATGCTACGGTGCATATCCATCAGCCGTGGGGCGGGGTGCAGGGACAGGCTGTGGACATTGAGATAGAAGCTCGTCGTATCCTGCGCGAGCGGGAACGGCTCAACCAGATTTTAGCGAAACATACCGGCCAGCCTTTGGAGCGAATTATCCAGGATACAGATCGCAACTTCTGGATGAATGCCGAAGAAGCAGTAGAATATGGCATTATTGATGAAGTACTGAGAAAAACAGAGCCCAGCAATTCGTAGCACGCAGCTAGCCGTGATTACGGAGCATCAGCGAGGGAAAGCTAACGATGCGCAGAGAGCCTCTAATCCAACACTGTTCTTTTTGCAACCGGCCCCAATACGAAGTGCAGCATTTGATTGCCGGCCCGGGAAATGTGTATATCTGCGATGAATGCGTACAGATATGCCAAGAGATCCTGGAGCAGGAGTTGATACCGAGCAGGCCAGTGAGGAAGATGGAGGGGAAGAGGATCCCTCCGCCAATGGAAATCTACCAGTGCCTGAACGAGTACGTGGTAGGACAAGACCGGGCTAAGAAAGTGCTGTCTGTGGCTGTGTACAATCATTTCAAGCGCACTATGTCCAAGCAGGAAGCAGATGACGTGGAGCTACAGAAAAGCAATATCCTGCTTATTGGCCCTACTGGCTGTGGCAAGACGCTATTAGCCCAGACGCTGGCTAAGATATTGAACGTGCCTTTTGCCATGGCTGATGCTACCTCGCTGACAGAGGCCGGTTACGTGGGGGAGGATGTAGAGAACATCCTTCTGCGCCTCATCCAGGCTGCTGACGGCAACCTGGAGAGTGCCGCCAAGGGCATTGTCTATATTGATGAGATAGACAAAATCGCCCGCAAGAGCGGGGATAGCCCCTCCATCACCCGAGATGTCTCTGGGGAAGGGGTACAACAAGGGTTGCTAAAAATTCTAGAGGGGACAGTAGCCAATGTGCCCCCACAGGGCGGGCGCAAACACCCGCATCAGGAGTTCATCCAGCTTGATACGACCGACATCTTGTTCATCTGCGGTGGCGCTTTTGAAGGGCTGGAAAAAATCACGGCCAAGCGATTGGGCTCGCATCGCTCCTTGGGCTTTAAAGGCTCTGCCCGGGAGAGGGCCGAGTGGACGCGCACGGAACTGCTCAAGCATGTCATTTCGGATGATTTACTGGAATATGGTCTGATACCTGAATTCGTTGGCCGTTTGCCGGTAGTGGTCAGCGTGGATCCGTTGGACGAGGACATGCTAATGGCTATCCTCACGCAACCCAAGAATTCGATTATCAAACAGTTTCAAAAACTCTTTGCTCTCGATGGCGTTGATCTCGTCTTCACTGAAGATGCATTGCGCGAGACCGCGCGCGAAGCTTATCGCTACCGCATGGGTGCACGTGGCTTGCGTTCTATTATCGAGGAAACGCTGCTCGAAATCATGTACGAAATTCCTTCACGCCATGACATCAAACAAGTCATTGTGGATGCCCAGACCATCCGTGAACGTAAGCGGCCACAGCCGCTGGTGGACTGGGATATGGAAAAGACCGCCTAGGAGTATTTCTGATGATAACCAGTGCTGAAATCCGTCGCACTTTTCTTTCCTATTTCCAGGATAGAGATCACACGATCGTGCCCAGCTCGTCTCTTATCCCGGCAAATGACCCAACCCTGCTCTTTACCAATGCGGGCATGGTGCAATTCAAGGATATCTTTCTGGGGGTGGAAAAGCGATCCTATACACGGGCTGCAACGGCGCAAAAGTGCATGCGTGTGAGCGGTAAGCACAACGATTTGGAGAATGTAGGCCCCTCGCCGCGCCATCACACCTTTTTCGAAATGCTGGGCAATTTCTCCTTTGGTGACTATTTCAAGCGTGAAGCCATTGCCTATGCCTGGGAGTTCCTGACCGGGGTCTTGGGGCTGGACAAAAACCGCCTTTATCCCACTATCTATCTCGAGGATGATGAAGCTTTTGAATTGTGGCAGGAAGTGGCTGGAGTGCCTGCCTCGCGCATTACCCGTATGGGTAAGAAAGACAACTTCTGGGCCATGGGCGACACCGGCCCGAACGGTCCTTGCTCGGAGATCGTCTATGATCGAGGTCCAGAACATTGTACCTGTGGCCGCTCCGATTGTAATCTGACCATCGAATGCGAACGTTGGTGGGAACTGTGGAATCTCGTCTTCATGCAGTTCGAAACCACTGCAGATGGGATTACACGCCCGCTTCCTAAACCCAGCATTGACACAGGCATGGGCATGGAACGCATTACTGCAGTCTTACAAGGTGCAAACAGCAACTATGAAACGGACCTGTTTTGGCCGATTATCCAACGCACGCAAGAGTTGCTCGGACACAGCGATGCCCAACGTGAGGAGCAGATCGTTTCGTACCGTGTCATCGCTGACCACGCTCGAGCGATTGCTTTTCTTATTGCCGATGGCATGCTGCCAGGCAACGAAGGACGCAACTATGTGCTGCGCCTGATCTTGCGCCGTGCTGCGCGTCACGGCAGGTTGTTGGGCTTTACACAACCCTTCATGGCCGAGGTACTCAAAGTAGTGATAGACCTCATGGGCGAGTACTATAGTGAGTTGATTCAGCGGCGCGAGTTCATTCTGGAAGCCACGACCTTGGAGGAAGAGCGTTTCCTGCAGACGTTGGATGTAGGCATGAACTTGTTGGACCAGATTATCGCTGGCCTCAAGAAGGCCAATCAAACCATCATTCCTGGCGATAAGGCCTTCCGTCTCTACGACACTTATGGTTTCCCGCTAGATTTGACCCGGGATGTCGCCAAAGAGCATAACTTGACCGTGGATGAAGCAGGCTTCCGCGCCGCGTTGGAAGCTCAGCGCGAGCGCGCACGGGCAGCGCAGCGCTTCGAAATGGGGCAGGAAGAAGAGTTGTACCGTAACATGGGCTTGCCAGCAACCCAGTTTGTTGGCTATGACACGACCAAATGCCCAGCTCAAGTCCTAGCGTTGGTCAGGGATGGCCAGATGCAAGATGAGGTTGGCCCAGGACAGCAGGTACAGGTGGTATTGGATCGCACTCCTTTCTACGGTGAGAGTGGCGGTCAGGTCGGGGATACAGGCATTATCATTGGACCTCGTGGTCGCATCCAGGTGCAAGATACACGCCACCCCCTGCCTGAATTGACGGTGCACTATGGCCAGGTGGTGGAAGGCATTGTCGCTGTAGGAGAGCAGGTTGAAGCCCAGGTGGATGAAGAGCGGCGCCTAGATATTGCCCGCAATCACACAGCCACGCACCTGCTGCATCGTGCACTGCAGAAAGTGTTGGGAGAACACGCACTACAAGCTGGCTCACTCGTAGCACCAGACCGCCTCCGCTTTGATTTCACTCATCTGCAACCAGTCACCCATGAGGAATTGCGCCAGATAGAGCGTGAGGTCAATGCGGCTATCCGCGCAGATCTGCCCGTAGTTGGAAGGGTTACCACCTTTGAGCAGGCACGGGCCAGCGGAGCGATGGCCCTCTTTGGCGAGAAATACGGCGATACCGTACGACTGATCAGCGTGGGAGATGGCTATAGTCGCGAACTCTGCGGGGGCACACATCTGCACCGAACTGGCCAAATTGGCTTTTTCCGCATCCTCAGTGAATCCAGCGTCGGTGCAGGATTGCGTCGCATCGAGGCTGTAACCGGGCGCGGCGCCGAAGCCTGGGTGCAGCAGCAGCTAGATGCACTTGCCCAAGTGGCTGCTATCTTGCAATGCCGACCCGGTGAAGTGGTGCGAAAATCCAGAGAACTAATGGAGCAATTGCACGAACAGCAACGAGAGATCGCACAATTACGCAGTCAGATAGCTCGAGTGAATGCAGCACGCCTCTTGGAGCAAGTAAAAGATATTGGCGGTGTGCACGTGTTGGCTGCACAGGTGGAGGCCGACAGTGTCGAGCAACTGCGGGAAATGATTGACCTTTCACGGGAAGGTCTGCGCCAATATGCGGAGCGCATGGGCCAAGAAGCCGCAGGTTCAGTGATCGTACTAGGAACCATCATCGAAAATCACCCTAGCCTGGTAGCTGCCGTAACGCCCGAATTGGTAAAGCGAGGGCTGCATGCTGGCAAGCTCGTAGGTGAAGTCGCCAAAGCCATGGGGGGCAGCGGTGGCGGACGCCCCGAGATAGGGCAGGCCGGGGGTGGTGATGCTGTCAAGCTGAGGGAAGCTCTGGCTCTGGTGGAACACAAAGTCAGAGAGAAGTTAGAGCAAAAGTAACACGGAAGAACCGCTTCGCGCGTAGGCGTTCATGCAAATCATTGAGCTTCAAGGCGATGAGAATATCACAGTCATTCGTAACCTCCTGGAGCGGGCTACAGACCAGGAGGTAGTGCTCTTTGTACCCAGAGGTTGTGAAGCATTGGAGCGGAACGAGGTTAACCTCAGGGTACTGCGTCGCTGGGCTGACAATCTAGCTTTGCGCATCGCTCTAGTTATAGAGGACAGAGGCACCCATGTCATGGCCAGGCAAGCTGGATTTATCCTGCTGCCCTCCATCGAGAAGGCCCAGAAAGCTAACCTGCACCTATACGAACGCCGCCGACGCCGGCTGGAGGGCTTGCCACCACGACCTAGCCCAGTTACAACACTTCCCCAGCCAGCCCGACAGGTGCCTATCAGGGCTGTCCGACGAAAAGATTCTCGGGTTTATGTCGGTATTTTGGTAAGCGTGTTGTCCTTCCTGACCTTGGCGCTGTTCTTGCTGTTTGTCTTGCCCAGCGCTACGGTTACCCTTACACCAGTCAGCGAAGCGGTAGAAGCCTCTATGGAGATCGTCGGCGTGGCCGGATTGAAGGATATTAACTACGGTTTGGCAGAAGTGCCCGCACGCCTAGTTTCCGTCGAACGCGAGGGCAGCGATAAAATTGCCACCACGGACAGACGTGATGTCCCGGACGCACACGCGCAAGGGACTGTTGTGTTTGCCAATAGAACCACCATTCCAGTGACGATCACCAAGGGCACGGTAGTGCGCACTAGCTCTGGCGAGAATGTGCGCTTTTACACAGTGGCTGATGCCTGGCTCCCTGGTGAGTTATTTGCTACAGTGCGCGTGGGTATCCTGGCAGCAGAGCCCGGTCCAATAGGCAACGTGCCTGCACTCAGAATCAATGTCATCGAGGGGGAGTTGGCAGCACAAGCGGATGTGCTGAACGATGCACGCACCAGCGGTGGAACTCTGCGACGGATGTCCGTAGTAGCCAGCGAGGATCAAGATCATCTACGCGCTAAACTGATGAAACGCTTGCAGGAAGAAGCTTACAGCGAGCTAACCGCTGCTCTTAGCAAGAGTGAGTTCATTCCTCCTGATTCTTTGAGCATTGCGATCTTGGACCAGGAATTCGACCACAAAGTGGGTGACATGGCCGATGAGCTGGGAATGAGAATGAAAGTGAGAGTAACCGGCCTGGCTGTTGACCGTGCGCACGGAGAAAAATTGTTATTGCGCCTTCTGGAGCAACGTATGAAGCCCGGCTATTGCCTGCTTGACGATAGTGCTACTTTTGAACAGGGTGACCTGATTGAGGCTACCCCAGAAAAAGCACGGTTTAGCATGAGTGCAAAGGCCAGGATGGCACCAGCCATTGAAGCTAAGGATGTCAGTACCGCCATCGCTGGCAAGACCATCGAGGCGGCTAAGGAGTATCTTATGCATCAGTTCAAACTCAGCTCAACACCACATATTCAGCTAAGCAATAGTCTGTTCCAGCGACTGCCATGGTGGGCAGCGCGCATCCGTGTGCGGATCAGCATAAGATAAACCATGCGCATACTGGCCTTGGACCTGGGCGAGAAGCGTATTGGCGTCGCACTAAGCGATGTCCTCGGTTGGCTAGCTACACCGCTGACTGTGTTAAAATGTAAAAACATCGAGGCCGTGCTCGCGGCCATCGAAGAATTGGTGCGTGCACACCAGGTAGATCAGGTAATTGTAGGCTATCCACGCAGTTTGAATGGCACCATTGGCCCACAAGCCAAACGTGTAGATAGATTTGTAGCACAACTGCGTGCCCGTCTGCAGGTGCCTGTCATTTTGTGGGATGAACGCTTGTCCACGGCGCAGGCTGAGCGTCTCATCCACGAAACAGGCAAAAGCGTGCCGCGCGAGCGGATTGATGCCCTAGCAGCGGCTGTAATCCTGCAAAGCTATCTAGATGCAGCGAGGCAGTGACCGATGGACATGGTGGATAACTCTATCTTGGTTTGCCGTTAGTCATTCTGAAAAAGGAGGAGCCATTTGGGAGGCAGCAAGCGCACGTTGATACGGATTGTGCTTTTCCTGCTTGGAGTGAGTCTTATCCTGAGCATTGCAGCAGGCATGGTCTGGTTTTTTGTCCGTCAGATGCGTACTACGGCATTGCAACCAGGCACGCAAGTAGACTTGACCTCGCTGGAAAAGACCCTGTTGGGTATCTATCTGAACCTGCGTCGGGATGAAATCGAATCCCCTCTTAGTGCGGATGACACCCCTGTCCCATTCTCCATTCAACCTGGCGAAAACGGAACCACTGTCGCGTTGCGTTTGGAACGCTCGGGGATTATCCGCGATGCCGAGCTGTTCCGACTTTTGCTGCGCTATTGGGGTGTAGATGCACAGCTCGAAGCAGGAGATTACCTGCTGAGACGCAACATGTCCATGCCCGAAGTAGTAAGCCAACTACAACACGGGCGTCTGCGCGCCAAAAGAGTGACCATCCGTGAGGGGCTACGCGCCGAAGAAATCGCACACTTGCTGGCTGTAGAGGGTCTAGTGGATCAGGAGGAATTTATCCGTCTCGTGCGCGACGATGCCTTTCACTACGATTTCCTGCGCGACCGGCCAGCAAGTGCCCCTAAGACTTTGGAAGGGTTCCTCTTCCCTGATACTTACGAGTTCCCGGTTAACATCACTACCACGGCCTTGATTGACCTCATGTTGCAGAACTTTGATCGACGGATCACGTTGGAGATGCGCCAGCAAGCCCTCGATCAAGGACTGACTGTGTTCCAGGTTCTCACGTTGGCTTCTATTGTCGAACGCGAAGCCGTAGTCCCTGAAGAGCGACCTATTATCGCCAGCGTGTACCTCAACCGATTGCGTCGGGGAATCTACTTGGAAGCCGATCCCACCGTGCAATATGCTAAAGGCTATGATCCACAAACAGGGAGTTGGTGGCCTCACCTGTCTTTGGAAGAACTGCGCGCCATAGAATCACCGTTCAATACCTTCATCCATCCTGGCCTGCCCCCAGGTCCAATTTGCAGCCCAGGGTTGGCTTCCATCGAAGCAGTGCTGAACCCCGCTGATACCAAATACCTCTTCTTCCATGCCAAAGGCGATGGCACACACGCTTTTGCCGAGACGTTTGAGGAACACCTGGAAAACCAAAAGAAATACCGCTGATGGAACCAGGCATAACACAGTGAGCTGTGAACTGCGAGGCTCCTCTTTAAATATAGATAGGTGCCTATGAATACTGCCCCTTTCCAGACCTATTATCACCGGATTCCCCAGGCACGACCGCTTTCCTTTCAATTTTTGCTATTTGTGCTTTTTTGCACTATTTGCCAAAGGAGTCAAAGCTGTGTACAATGTCGTTGGCTGTTCGCTGCTTAAGCAGCCAGATCAACATATCGCCCCAAGATAGAAAGGATAGCCGAGTATGAGCAACAAGAGCGACCAACCCATCTCGCTTGTAGAACCGCTTCCACCATGCCAGGCTGCCTGTCCAGCACACACCGACGTACGGGGCTATATCCACGCCATCGCGCGCGGGGATTTTGAAGAGGCCTATCGGTTGGCGCGCGAACCTAATCCCTTGCCTTACATTTGTGGCAAGGTATGCGCTCATCCATGTGAGACCGAATGCAGACGCGGTGACGTAGACGAGCCTGTCGCCATCTGTGCGTTGAAGCGCTTTGCTACGGAGCAACATGACCTGAGCAAAGGTCATGCACCAGGGCTGACTGTCGCGGAGCCAAAGGAGGAAAAGGTAGCGATCGTAGGCTCAGGTCCAGGTGGCCTGACTGCTGCCCATGACCTGGCACGCATGGGCTACAAGGTAACCGTCTTTGAAGCATACCCAAAACTTGGCGGCATGATGCAATACGGCATTCCCCTGTATCGCTTGCCGCGCGAGACCATCGATCTTGAGGTAGCACCACTCAAAGAGCTGGGCGTTGAGTTTGTCACTAACCAGCGCATTACAGATATAGACGCCTTGCTCTCAGACGGCTACAAGGCAGTGTTCCTCGCCGTGGGATCACATGTCGGCCGCAAGCTACGCATTCCCAACGCGGACCTACCCGATGTCTGGTTGAATACCGAGTTTCTGCGGCGAGTAGCTTTGGGCGAGAAAATTGACCTCAGTGGGCGCCATGTATTGGTGCTGGGTGGAGGCAATGTAGCCATAGATGTAGCACGGACTGCATTGCGCCTGGGCGCAGCCGAAGTCTCTATGACTTGCCTGGAAAGCTGCACGACACAGCCGGCACATCCCTGGGAAATCGAGGAAGCGTTGGAAGAGGGTGTGCAGATGTTCCACGATCGCACGTTCAAGGAGATCGTTGCCGAGAATGGCAAGGTCAAGGGTGTGCGTTGCGTGAAAGTGAATTTCCGCGGCTTTTTGCCAACTGGTGCGCCAGACATGGATGAATTCCCAGAAACGGAACACGCCCTTCCTGCGGACTTGGTCATATTTGCGATTGGCCAAGGGCCTGACCTCAGCTTTCTGCCGCAAGATGGTTCCATTGCCCAGACACCACGGCGCACCATTCAGGTCAACCCAGTCACTTTGGCTACTACCAGACCAGGCGTCTTTGCTGGTGGGGATGCAGTCACTGGCGTGGGCTTCATCATTGATGCCATCGCTGCTGGCCATCGCGCCGCCCGCTCCATAGATGCCTACCTCCGTGGCCTTGATCCAGCTTCCGTGCAACCTCCTGAACCACAGAAACTGAACGATCTACAGGAAAAGACCATCTCGCATATCCGCCACCTCAAGCGCGAAGGGATGCCCATACTAGATGCTGGGCAGCGCAAATTTACCTTTGATGAAGTATACCTAGGCTATACCGAAACGCAGGCCATACGCGCTGCTCATCGCTGCCTTACCTGTGGTGCAGGCGCGCGAGTGGAGGAGAACAAGTGCATTGCCTGCCTCACTTGTGTCCGCGTCTGTCCCTACGAAGTGCCTGTACTGGCACGGGGCACCGCCAATGTGCCGGTAGATCAGTGTCAGGCCTGTGGCATCTGCGCAACAGAGTGCCCAGCAAAAGCTATTTCGATGAAGCTCTATTCTGATGAAGACATGATCAGAGAAATCCGCGATGCGGTATATAGTGCAAGGTACAATGGTGCGCCAGCGATTGTGGGCTTTGCCTGCCGTTACTGCGCCTATGCGGGTGAGGATGCTAACATTGTCAAAACCAGCTTGCCCACGAACGTCAAAATCATTGACGTGCTGTGCACGGGGAAAGTGGATGCATTGTACTTAGTGAAAGCTTTCGAGTTTGGCGCTGATGGAGTGTTTGTGGCGGGCTGCCTGGAGGGTGAATGCCACAATGACAAAGGCAATGTACATGCTGCAAAGCGTGTGGCCTATGTGAAAGCATTGCTGGACGAAATTGGCCTGGGTAGCGCACGGTTGGAAATGTTCCATATGTCCCCAGCCCAATGCGCCAACATGGTGGACATTGTCGACACGCTGGCAACGAAGGTCAAAGAACTGGGGCCCAGCCCTGTGAGGAGAGGCTAATATGATCAAAGCACAACAAAAACCCATCGCCGAGATCAAGGCATTGATTGCTTCGTACCACAAGATCCTGATCCTCGGCTGCGGCACATGCGTTACTATCAGTTTCGCTGGTGGCGAGAAAGAAGTTGGATTGCTGGCTTCCAGTCTGCGTATTGCTTCAGCCATGGAGGGTCAGGACAAGATCTTTGCCGAAGCAACCGTGCAGCGCCAATGCGAATGGGAGTTTATTGACGCCGTCGCTGACCAGATTCAGCAAGCCGATGCCGTCCTTTCTCTCGCTTGTGGCATTGGCGTGCAAGCCCTGGCAGAGCGCTATCCCGATAAGGTGATCCTGCCCGGTGTGAACACCACCTTCCTGGGCATGGCTGTAGAGCATGGTGTCCTGGTTGAACGTTGCCGTGCCTGTGGTGACTGCATCTTAGGTCTAACGGGTGGTGTGTGCCCCATCGCACGCTGTGCCAAGAATCTGCTCAATGGCCCCTGTGGTGGTTCACAGAATGGCAAGTGCGAGGTCAATTCAGAGCTTGACTGCGCCTGGCAGCTCATCTATGATCGCCTAGCACGATTGGGACAACTTGACCGCCTGGCCACCCTGATACCGTATAAGGACTGGTCGAAGGATTATGACGGTGGCCCGCGCAAGATTGTTAGGGAGGATCTGAAACTATGAAAGTTGGCAGCAATCTCGAGAAAGTGCTCACTAGCGGCTACTTTGCCGCTACGGGTGAATTAGGCCCTCCCAAGAGTGCCAACCCAGAAGTGATCCGCCACAAAGCCGGCTTGCTCAAGGGTTATGTGGATGCGGTCAACATTACCGATAACCAGACGGCCATTGTGCGCATGTCGAGCATTGCGGTAGGCATCATGCTCCTGCAATTGGGGCTGGAACCTACCATCCAAATGACTTGCCGCGATCGTAACCGTTTGGCGATTCAATCGGATTTGTTGGGGGCTGCTGCCCATGGCGTGAAGAACCTGCTTTGCTTAACGGGCGACCATCAGCGCTTCGGCAACCATCCCACGGCGCGTGGAGTGTACGATCTGGATTCCATACAGTTGATCCACCTAGTCAAAATCATGCGCGATGAGAAAAAGTTCGCCTGCGGTGAAGAAATGGATGTCGAGCCCCGCTTCTTCATCGGCGCAGCAGAAAATCCCTTTGCCGATCCATTTGAATACCGACCCTACCGATTGGCCAAGAAAATAGCAGCAGGAGCCGACTTTATCCAGACACAGCTCATTTACAACGTGGCCAAGTTCAGAGAATTCATGAAACGAGTCTGTGATCTGGGCTTGCATGAAAAGTGCTACATTTTAGCGGGGGTAGGCCCTATCAAAAGCGTTGGTATGGCACGCTATATGCAGACCAGCGTACCTGGCATGGATGTGCCTGAAGAGATTGTAGCCCGTCTGAAGGGCGTGCCGAAGGATCAAGTGCGCCAAGAAGGTATCAAGCAGTGTGCCGACATCATCTCTGAGATACGCGAAATTCCAGGCGTCGCTGGTGTGCATGTCATGGCCATCGAATGGGAAGAGGCTGTGCCGCAGATTCTGGAGCTAGCGGGACTGCTGCCACGGCCAAAATTGTAGGATCGTAACCCCACGACCTACAAACCAACGACTCTGTACGCTTCATGAGCTCTTAGCTTGGCGCAATTGTGCGGCATAGATGCGCCGAATCTCTGTGAAAATCTGGATATAGCGTTGGCTGGCATAATCTGGATAGGTCCACTCCCAGGCCTGGAAAGCACCGTGCCGGTACTGCAGGGTTACTTCCGCATAAATGCCCTGCCCCAGATAGATACGATGTGAGTAGTCTTTTGTGGTAGCCAGCACGAGCTTGCCCAATGAGACATAGCCAGGATCCACATTCACACGGCGTCGCCCATCCACGACCCAGGTCATTTCCAGATCGTTGGTGATACGTTTGATCTCCGCCAATCGATCTGGCGGGATTAGTTCGGTGAAAGCGATGATCTGGCGCACCAATCCTTCGCCAAACTCGCGGGCGTAGTAGGAAGTGTGGTTGAAGGGCAATAATTCGCTCTGGTAGTCAATAGGCCCAAAGCGGTTGACCAGAGCCCCTCTGGCTACAGCCAGCAGAGTCTCATCTGCAGTAAATATACTGGCAATCAATTTGACTGGCGGCGGTTCCTTGATCTTGCCCATTTCTGTCCCACCTGTACGTTTGCCATTATAAGTTGAAAGAAGCGGAAGGTCAACAATAAATGATAGATAGGAAATAGCGAGTGCATTTTTGCACCAAAATTTCACCGAAAATATGCACCTCTTACACCTATACTACAGTATCTAACCAGCCATGGCCATTATACTTGTCCACGAAATGCGAAAGGAAAGGCCTGTGAAGCCGCCATGGCGTGCTCCTTGATAGCGCAGAGCATAGAAACAGAGCCTCCCCTCGAGCAGGGGAACCCTGGCAAGAAGCTTTCTGCTCTTGTGCCCTCCTCATCAAACGGACCAGGTGAACCAGGCTTAATACAGGACCCTGCGTCGCCCTCGGCTCGTGCCCTAAGCCTGCCTCGAGGCATTGTCATCCTGTATAGTGCGGCAGACAAGTTACCCGAGGATAGCTCAAAAGACATCCTGGCTGACCTGGAAACTATTGCCACTGCCCAGGCGGTTGCTAAAGTGCTCCAACAACACACTCAACTGGAAGTTCATTTGCTCCCCGTTGCCCATCATGTCGAAAGGAAGTTAGCTGCATATCCACCTGATGACTATGTGGTATTCAATCTCTTTGAGGGCCTGGATAGCCCCGCAGAGGTAGAAGGCGAGCGCTTTTGGGACGAAGAAGCTCGTGCTGCTTTCACTTTGCAGGAACTAGGTTATCGCTTCACCGGCGCTGATGGTCACACATTAGGTCTCGCTCTGAACAAGGCGGAGGCCAAGCGTACCTTACAACGGCACGGAGTGCTCACTCCTCCTTGGTGTGTCTTTGCCCATCCGGATGAAGTATCGGCAAGCAGTGTAGAAGGCTTGACCTTTCCTGTCATCGTCAAGCCCGTGGCCGAGGACAGCAGCCTTGGCATTGATGAGAATGCGGTAGTGAACGATCTATCAGCCCTGCGGGCTAGAGTGGCTTACCTCATCCAGCGCTACCATCAGCACGTGCTGGTAGAAACATTCATTGATGGTCGAGAGTTCAACATATCCATATGGGGCAATCCGCCTCAAGTGCTGCCTCTGGCTGAAGTGGACCTGAGCGCTTTGGGCAGTCCCGAAAAGCGTATCGTCTCCTTTGCCGCCAAATGGGAGGAAACATCATTCGAGTATACGCACACCCCGGTCATTTGCCCAGCTATCGTATCGGACGAATTAGCCCAAAGCATTCGAGACACGGCTCTGCTCGCATGGCAAGCCGTAGGCGGACGGTGCGGATATGGACGTGTAGACATGCGTGTGCGCAACGAACAAGTATATGTACTCGAAGTGAATCCCAACCCTTCGCTGGCACCGGATGCTGGCTTTGCGCGTGCCGCTCTTGCCGCGGGCTTTGATTATGCACACATGATTCTGAAAATACTTTCGTTTGTCATGGAGGACCTCTTTGTTCACTATTCGTCTAGTAGAAGAACAAGATCGTGAAGCCATCCTAGCCATTTCGCAAGAAGTGGGGGTATTCACCCCGGAAGAAGTGGCATGCATAGATGAACTTTTACAAGTGTATCTGTACAAATCCGGACAGCGCGACTATACCTTCGTGGGCGCTTATGACCAAACAGATTGTCTCCTTGGCTATGTCTGCTTTGGCCCCACGCCACTGACGGTGGGTACTTATGACCTTTACTGGATTGCGGTTAACAAAACTGCCCAACGGCAGGGAGTCGGACATGCACTCCTTGATTGGACAGAGAGGCATCTCCGGGCGTCTGGCGCCCGGCTTTTGATCCTTGAGACCAGTAGTACGCCACAGTACAGGCCCGCACGCAGATTCTATAAGCGCATGGGCTACACGAGCAGCGCCCGAGTCCCCGATTTCTATTGTCCAGGCGACGACCTCATTGTGTTTTATAAGAAGCTGAGCTAAGCCTCTTTGGGCCTGCCGCTTGCCTAGATATAGCCTCTGTAGACAAGATATGCAACACACAGCATGTAACATTTGCATCCTGTACTCTATTCCCGTATCATACCTTTTGGTAGATGTCCTGCTTTCATTTTGACGCGTACGTATCTATGGAGGTTAACCAATTTACATTGTTTATTTTGATCTCGAAACACAACGCACGATTGACGAAGTTGGTGGACGATCTAACATAAGAAGTCTAGGCATGGCTGCTGCAGTAACCTATAACACTGCGCTGGCTGCCTATCATCGTTACACGGAGGACCAGGTCCAAGAACTCATCCAAGAGCTCAAATCCGCCGACTTAGTAGTAGGTTATAACATCCTGGAGTTTGACTATGAGGTGCTTCGCGCTTACAGTAATGAGCCTTTCGCAGAGTTGACCACTGTGGATATGATGGAGCACCTGGCGCACCGGCTAGGCTTTCGCCCTTCACTCCAATCCGTTGCGACTGCTACACTGGGAGTTCAGAAGTCTGCCGACGGATTGCAGGCCATACGGTGGTATCGCCAAGGTCTGATTGACAAGGTGCTTGACTACTGTCAGCATGATGTGGAGATAACAAAGCAATTATACGAATACGGTCAGCGCCATAAAATCGTGTATTATTGGGATAAACAATACCAACGACAAAAAGTTCTGGTCAATTGGTGATCTCAATTGGAGGCGTGGGTCGCGAGCAGATATAAAATAGCCAACTCGTGTTCGTTCGGGAGTTAGCCATGGGTTTCGAGCCTGCCTATCTGCGGCTACTGCGCAGCGGAGAATTGAAAAAGCGTGTCATGGAGGCATATCGTCGCTTGGAAGCCTGTGACATTTGCCCCCGTGAGTGCGGCATCAACCGGCGGGAAAGCCCTAAAGGCGCTGTTTGCCGCACTGGAGAGCGTGCTCTCGTTTCCAGCTATAACCCGCACTTTGGCGAGGAGGCACCCCTGGTTGGAATGAGGGGTTCTGGCACCATTTTCTTCGCTTGGTGCAATCTAAAATGCCAGTACTGCCAGAACTATGAGATCAGTCAACTCGGCGAGGGCCGCGAAGTCGAACCAGAGCAATTGGCAGCAATGATGCTACACTTGCAGGAAATGGGGTGCCACAATATCAACTTTGTTTCACCCACGCATGTCGTGCCGCAGATTTTGGCAGGCGTGCTAATTGCTGCTCAGGCTGGGTTGCATGTACCATTAGTCTATAACACAGGTGGTTACGATTCGCTCAAAACGTTGGCCTTACTGGATGGTGTGTTCGATATCTACATGCCTGATATGAAATACTCCGATGAAGCCACTGCACAACGTCTTTCAAAGGTCAAGGACTATCCAGCTATCAACCGTGCTGCTGTTGCCGAAATGCATCGGCAGGTTGGAGACCTGCATCTGGATGAGCGGGGCATCGCCTTGCGTGGTCTGCTGGTACGCCATCTGGTGCTACCTGGGGGATTAGCAGGAACAGCGGAAATCGTGCGTTTTTTGGCCGAGGAAATTTCTCTGAACACCTATCTCAATCTCATGGATCAATACCGCCCCTGCTACAAAGCACATGAATATCCGGAACTGAACCGCCGCATCACATCGGATGAGTACGCTGAAGCAGTTCGCCTGGCCCAGGAATCTGGTTTGCACCGACTCGATGACCGACAAGCTAGATTGATTTTCCTGTGGACATAGAAAGACATTGAAAAAGTCCTGTATCTTGGATCTTGTACCCCTTTTGGCAAGAAGCTGCAACTTTGCTATAATCCTCACCAGTTGTGAGAGGATGAATATGCCTGATATAGTGCGACTGCATGCCAAGGTATACGGCCTGGTTCAGGGTGTGAATTTCCGCTACTATACCATACGCAAAGCCCAAGCGCTGGGACTAACCGGCTTCGTGCGGAACCGTTGGGATGGCACAGTCGAGGTGGTAGCAGAAGGCGAACGCGAGGCAGTAGACCAACTGCTGTCCTGGTTGCACATAGGGCCACCTTCTGCTGAAGTGGAACGAGTCGAGTTCGAATGGGAGAAACCACGGGGCGAATTCAGGCAGTTTGAGGTACAATTCTAATGCGTCGCAACCCCGAACGCTTAGCCTGGACAGTCCTGTGGATCGCCTTCGCGCTCTTCTGTACCTTGACTGTCTCCATCCCTTTGAGCATCCGCTGGTACCTCACCCATGCCACTAGAGCATACGAAGCCAAAGTGACCTGCCTCGAAGGTACAGCCGTCGTGGAAGATCCCCGCCACGCTACAGCAAAACCTGTGCTGAAAGGTGAAACGATCTCCGTACCGGAAGGCACGGTGGTCAGTGTAGATGAAAACGCCCAGGCCGTGGTCACTTTCTTCGATCAATCGTTTGTGCGTCTTTTCCCACGCTCTAGCATCGCTCTACAGCGTATGCGGATGCCTCGTTTCAGTGCAAGCCCACGCGCCGCACAAATCATCGTCTATGCCAAAGGGGGAAGGCTGTGGGCAAACACAGTGCTCCGCGGTTCTTCGCCCGTAGAATTCCGCGTGGAAAGCTTGCAGGCGCATACATTGCTCGCCGAAGACGGTGGCTATGCCATAGAAGTGAGCAACGAGCGCACAGAAGTCATCGTGCATCGCGGTATGGCAGAGGTTGCAGCAGCTTCGCTGTCAACGTCAAGTGAAGCAGCCAAAGTAACGCTTAGTTCGCGGCAGCGCACGGTTGTGGAAATTGGCCAACCTCCACTGGCACCACTAAAGGCAGAGCGCGATTTGCTCATCAATGGCGACTTTACAGCCCCGTTGAGCACTGGTTGGACCGCATTCAACGATCAGGGCGGGGATGGCGGTGAAGTGGATGGCACGTGGTCGCTTGTTGTGGACGAAGGGCGTCGTGCGGTTCGCTTCTATCGCATCGGCGGTGAGTATAATCACTGCGAAACAATTATCGAACAGGAGCTCAACCGGGACTTGCCCGATCCCTTGACTACACTCAAAGTGCGTGCAACCATCAAATTGGTCCATCAAAGTCTGTCCGGTGGGGGCTATCTCAGTTCCGAATATCCCTTGATGATACGCATCCGATACCGTGACATGTATCTCAGTGAGAACGAATGGATTCGCGGCTTTTACTACCAGAACGAAAACAACAACCCTACCATGAATGGTCAGGAGATACCCCAGAACAAATGGTATTTCTATGAATCGGAGAATCTACTTGACGTCTTACCTATTGCCCCTCGCCGTATACTGTGGATACGCGTGTACGCTTCAGGCTGGAGTTATGAAAGCTTGGTCTCGCAAATCAGTTTGATTGTAGAATAGGGCAGAGATAGGCTTGTTATTCATAGACGACGAACACTAGACAAAGGAGGTCAAAATGCTCAGCGAAAAATCCGTTCGTGTCTTTCTTGATGAACTTGCCAGTTCGGCTCCAGCCCCCGGCGGGGGCAGCGCGGCAGCACTAGCCGCAGCTATTGGAGCGGCGTTGGTGAGTATGGTAGCTAACCTGACTGTAGGTAAGAAGGACTATGCCCATGTCCAGGATGACATTCATCGTATCCTGAAGCGTTCCGAGGAACTCCGCCACAAATGCCTGGAGTTATTGGAGAGCGATGTAGCTGCGTATACCGAGGTATCACGTGCCTACAAAATGCCCCGTGATACGGAAGAGGAGAAGACAACGCGCAACGCAGCCATCCAAAAGGCGTTGAAGGCTGCCACTGCCGTGCCGATGGAGCTGGCAGAAGTCTGCGTTGAGATCCTGAGCCTCTGTCCCGAAAGCGCAGAAAAAGGCAATGTGCGTGCCGTCAGCGATGTGGGCGTAGGAGCGTTGATGGCTGAAGCAGCGCTGCGCGCTGCTGCACTCAACGTGCTGATCAACCTGGGTAGTATCAAAGACGAAGCGTTTGTGCAGCAGGAACGCGCGCGGCTGAATGCGCTCTTAGAGGGTAAAGCAGAACTGAAGGAAAAGATTCTGCAGGACGTAGAAGCCAAATTATGAGTCGCTGAACAATTTACCAATTCAGAAAGGAAAACAGAGTGAAAGTAGAAATCAAATATCAACCGTCATATTCGATTGCCATTGCCCACTTGGAACCAAACGAGACAATTCGCGTGGAGGCTGGCTCCATGGTCGGGATGTCACCAGGGATGACTTTGGAAACGAAAGCAGCGGGTGGACTTTTTGCTTCGCTTAAGCGCAGCGTGTTGGGTGGCGAGAGCTTTTTCGTGAACGAGTACAAGGCACCAGCTTCTGGTGGGGAAATCATGCTGGCGCCGCCTCTGCCCGGAGATATGGCGGTGCTAGAGCTAAAGGATGAGACACTGCTGGTGCAATCCGGTTCCTATGTCGCATCCTCGGCCGGCATCGAGATTGATACCAAATGGGGTGGTGCAAAGACCTTCTTTGCCAGCGAAGGGTTGTTCCTGCTCAAGTGCAGTGGCTCAGGAACGTTGATTTTGTCCAGTTATGGGGCAATCCACGAGCGCAATCTCGGTCACGGCGAAAAGTACACTGTGGATACAGGTCACCTTGTTGCTTTCGGAGCAGATGTAGGCTTCCAGGTGCGTACAGTAGGTGGCCTGAAATCCACCCTCTTCAGCGGTGAGGGTCTGGTAGCGGACCTAACAGGGCCAGGCAGAATGTTGATGCAGACGCGCAGCTCAGATGCTTTTCTGTCATGGCTCATGCCGCAGGTGCAGAAGCGCTTGCCGCGAGAGCGACAATAGATCGGAATAGTTAAAGCCTGCACCAGACTTGTTTTGAATGATGGGATCGCGAAGGAGCAGGCTGTGTCTGTAACCCTTGCCAGCACGCCAAGAGAAGACGGTTTCCGCATGCCAGCCGAGTTCGAGATGCACGCTGGTTGTTGGATGCTATGGCCAGAGCGACCAGATGTCTGGAGATTAGGTGCCAAGCCCGCACAGCGTGCTTTCGCCGCTGTAGCCATAGCGATTGCCCAATATGAACTGGTAACCGTGGGAGTCTCATCGAAACAATTCCTTCATGCACGCTGTATTCTACCTGGCCATATCCGTGTCGTCGAGATATCTTACAACGATTGCTGGATGCGCGACTGTGGACCTACCTTTGTCGTGAATGATAAGGGCGAGGTTCGAGGCGTTGACTGGGAGTTCAACGCTTGGGGTGGTCTGAACGGCGGTGCCTATTTCCCTTGGGATCAGGATGAGCTGGTTGCGCGCAAAGTGCTGGAAATCGAGCGAGTAGAACGCTACAAGGCTCCCATGGTGCTGGAAGGTGGTTCTATCCACGTAGATGGCGAAGGCACGCTGCTGACTACAGAAGAATGTCTGTTAAATCCCAACCGCAACCCGCACATGAAGAAAGAAGAGATTGAGGAAAATCTACGGAGATACCTTGGTGTTGAGAAGATTATCTGGTTGGGCAGGGGTGTCTGTGGTGACGAAACTAGCGGTCATGTGGATAACTTGTGCTGTTTCATTCGCCCAGGTATGGTAGCGCTTACCTGGACCGATGACCGATCGGATCCACAGTACGAGATCTCATGCGATGCCTACGAACGATTGAGGGCAGCTACAGATGCCAAAGGCCGTAGGCTGCAAATTCACAAGATCCATCAGCCCGGGCCGCTGTATGTGACCCAGGAAGAGAGCAAAGGCATTGACTTTGTGGAAGGCACGCGCTGCCGCAAAGCGGGGGACCGCTTGCCAGCGTCGTACATCAACTTCTACATTGCCAATGATGGCGTTATTGTGCCCACCTTTAATGACCCTCACGATGAGGAGGCGCTACGGGGATTACAAGAACTTTTCCCCACGCGTAAAGTGGTCGGGGTATCTTCACGCGAGATCCTTCTAGGTGGAGGCAACATTCACTGCATTACCCAGCAGCAGCCGCGAGGGTGATTCCTGTCATTGCTTTTTCCAGGCAGCCTGTCACGTCACTCGGCTTCCTTACCACCCACTGGCTTTGAACACAGCCTGGAGCAATGCCCTTCGCTCTTGCTTGGTCATTGGTCGTGGCTGGCTGTAGTCTTCCAGCATGAAGGTGAGCAGCTCTGTTGCAATATGGCGTCCATTGTAGATTACATGTCGGTCTACCACCTCTTGCCGTGTGCCAAGTGACCACATCTGGTCAAAGAAGAGGTTGCCCAAGCCGTAGTGGATAAAACTGCCTTTGTAGAATTCGATGGCCTGGGGATGGTGGGCCTGGCTTCCGCTGACAATCACAGCCCCCGCATCTACCATGCTGCGAAAGTCATCTTGCTGTTGCGGTGTGGGTTCATATTGGTAGAATTCCCAGTACTGCAAGGTTACAATAGGTACGTCCACCTTGGCCTTTAGCGTCGCAATCTTAGTATGCAGGTAATCCATATCACATGGCGCTGCCCCAGGGCTATCTGCAGTGGCCCAGGCATACTCAGGGCCAACAGGATTGCAGCCAATGAATGCGAAGCGGTTACCATTGTGTTCGATCACCAGTGGCTTGCGGGCGTCTTCCAAATTTTCTCCACCGCCGAAGTAAGGCCATCCTTCCTTGCGCAATATTTCCAGCGTGGACAGCAGCGCCTCCGAGCCATAGTCTTTTACATGATTGCCGGTCAACTCAACCACGTCCGTACCAACAGCACGTAAGAGCTCGATATAGCGCGGCGCACTGCAAAAGGCCAGCGATTTCTGTTGCGGATCGGGCGTTGGACAATTTTCGGTAAAAGGGACCTCATTGCTGATGTGGGTGAGGTCAGCCTCCCGGAGCACTGTGCCAATCTTTTCGGCGGGATAGAGGATACCATTGAGTTCCATGCGGTGTGCGATACCGCGTACCAATGCAGTTACGCCGGTCATCACCAGCACAGTCATGCGCTCCGTGGCGCGGTTAGTGAGAGGCTTTCCATCTTGGAGCATTGCCATGGCCAGTTCTGCGGCTCCATCGCCTTCTACACCGATGGACACGGACAGGGGATAGTGCTCTACATCGAGCTGTTTGTCGAGTACGCTTGCCTCGTCCACGGTGAGCACTTTCCAACGTGGCTCCAGTTCGTGGAAAGGCACGATGGCCCAGGCATAGGGGCGGGCAGCCCAAGCCGCATCGAGCAGGTCAGAGGCGTCGGTCACCGTGATGGGCACCTTAGCACTCGATGGCCCAAGCAGAGCATGAAGCACCCCCAACGTCTCAGGCGAGACGAAAAGGGTAGGGGATGTCTCGCTATTGGAGATCGCTGCTAGAGCGTCAGGTTCCCCCGCCCAGAAGCGTTCTATGTCGGTCCACCGCACACCGTCTGCCAGCGTTGGAAACGGGGCCACGACCGCATAGACCCAATGAGCCAGCGTAATCGGGAGGTTCAGTCCCACGCGCAAATCTGCTTCTTCTGCAGAGGAACCGATGATGATACTGTGTCTCTCTTGACCCGTACTCGATGGGAGAGTGAGTGCTTCGGCAATCTCATCCCGTATGGCGACGGGCACGGCTGGATCCAGCCAAATACGCAAGGGAGCAGGGGTAGGCGTAGGCGGGATTGGAGTAGCCGTCGCGGTTGCACTGGGAGCAAGAGTATAAGTGGGAATAGGCAAAGGAGTCGAAGTGCTGAGCGCACAACCAGCGATCAAAATAACAAGTAGCAACAAAGCAACCGCAATTCTGGACATGGACGTTCTTTGGTTGGAATATGGGTTCACTGGCGCCAATGCAGAGACTCTTGCTCTCTCATGGGCAGTGCTGTCTTTGCAGTGGCACCAACTGTAGGAAGAGCAGCCTCGCTCATTGGAGGTGCTCCTTCAGCAAAGCCACAACATCAGGATAGTCGATGCCCAGGCGTTTTACTGTCTCCAGAGTAGGGATGCCTTGCGAGTTCCAGCCACGGCGTTTGTACACTGCATCGATCAGCGACTCGTAGCGTTGTTCACGGTGCCGGCGCAGAGCGGCAAGCTTTTCCTTAGTGCTCTTAGCTTCTGGATCGAAGCCAATCTCGCGCAGTTGCTGATCATAGCGTTCGGCGCGGGATTCATACTCCTCGATCGTGACTGGTCCCATCGAGCGGTAAGGAATAGCATCGTGTTCCCGCGTGCCAAACCCCATCTTGAGGTTGAAGATACGCTGGAAATTGTAGACTCTTTCTGACATCAGCACCAAGTCTTCTGGCTCTTTGATGTCTTCGCGACCAGTCACCGCAGTGAATAGCTCGATATAGTTGTGCACGTGCTCAGGGACTCTGGCTGCAATACGCGGCGGATATTTCCTCTTGTTATCCGCGGGTTCTACGTCGTTCCAGGGTAGCTTGCACAAGCCATTGAGGCTGAACCAGGTGCGGAACATGGGGAAGTAGTGTAACGCCTCGGCCTTGTCTTCGAAGGTAGGTATTTGCTTGGTCACGGCATCCATGAAGATGAGCCAGGCCTCGTCATGTTGTGGCCCCTTGTTGGCCAGGCCGTAGCCTCCTTGCTGCGCTACGGATTCCTTTGATACGTATTCCGAGTATTCCAGCCCCTTGCACTCCATGCCAATGTCCTGCAAGAATGCGGGATCAGCGCCGTACTTTTCGGCAAAAAACTGCTTCATGCGACGCACACCTTGCCCCACAACAGTGCCAAAGCCTTCGCCACGACCCATCTGGTGCAGAGCTTCCAGCATGGCCTCTGCATTGCCAAAGCGCAGTTCCAACCCATTCGTTCTTTCTTTGTTGAGAATGCCTGTCTCGTAGCATTCCATGCAGAAAGCCATCGCCGTGCCGAAGGAAATGGTGTCAATGCCGTATGTGTCGCAGTAAAAATTTATTTCCAGCACGGCGTATGGGTCGAAGATGCCGCAATTCGAACCAACGCCAGCGATGGTCTCGTATTCCGGACCATCTACATGCACCCACTGGCCTTTATATGGTCCGGTGCGTAGCTGAAAACGCTCCACGCATTTTGAGCAAGCCAGTGTACAGCCATACCAGCAACCATCCGGGATGCCTAGGCTATAGTGTTTCCTGAATTCCGTGTGGTAGAGATTGCTGGCCTCCGGGTGCGAACCATAGCGGAAATTGTGTACCGGCAGCAAATCAAATTCGTTCATGATGCTGACTAGATAGGGCGTGCCGTTACCGCGCATGTCGTTCATGATGGGATCTTGTTCATAGATCTCGCGGTGCATCCGTTTGCCCACTTCGGTCAATTCGGCCCAGCTAGCCGGACCATTCGAATCTCCCTTCACCCCGATGTACTTTACTACCAGGGCTTTGATCTTCTTATGGCGAAAGACGGTGCCGATGCCACCACGTCCGGCTTGCTTGAGGCGGACGAACTTGCGCCGTGGATCGTAGAAGCTCACGTTCAGACAACCCATCAGCGTATGTTGGGCACCTGGGCCTGTAGAGACGGAAGAAATGCCGATTCGTTCCTCGTCGGTCTCGGCAAAGAGATCCAGGAGTTGCTCGGGCAAGGCATAGCTGTCATCAGCCAGTTCGGGAGCAGCTATGATCTGTACCACGCCTTTGTTGCCATCCACGAAGACAATTACTTCTCTATCTGCTTTGCCCTGCACCTCGATCGCGTCCCAACCTGAGAATTTGAGCAAGGGACCAAAGTGTCCGCCCACATTGCTATCCATTACTGTGCCCGTGAGCGGTGACAAGCTAACGGCAATGGATTTGCCTGATCCTGGATAAACAGTCGTCCCGCCTATAGGGCCTGAGGAGAGGATCACTTCGTTATCTGGGTCGTTCCACTTGGTGGTTCCCCGCACCGCATTCCAGAGCAGCCATAGCCCAAATCCGCGTCCGCCAACAAAGGTGTGTTTCATTTTTTCATCTACGGGCTTTGCCGCGATAGTGTTATCCGACACATTGACATAGAGCGTCTGGTTTGCATAGCCTCGTTCTACCTTCGGAGGGGTGTAGCGATACTCTGCCAGGATTTCCAGCACGACTTGCTTCTTATCTGTAGCTTTCATAATGCCACCACCTTCATTCGTTTTTCTGTTTCGGTTAATGGCGCCTTAGGTAAATCCTCTATGGCTAGTGCTCCTGTGGGGCATGCCTTGACGCATTCACCACATGCAACGCATTTGAAGGGTACGACATAGTCGGGGGGTATGTACATAGCTAGGATTGGACAAAAGCCGACACAAGAGAGGCAACCAGTACACCGCTTCTTATTGACGCGCACAATGCCGTGTCTGTCCCGCGTAAGAGCCAGCGTAGGGCAAATATCTATGCACTCACCACATTGGTTGCAGACGGTTGCCTGATATCGGCCTGGCTGATCTTCTAATGGGGAGATGCGAATAGCTGATTTTTCTGCGTTTGTTTCCTTAAACCACGTCTGTGAGCAGGTCTCCTCGCAGATGCGACAGCCATCGCACAGTTGAGGATTAAAGACGAGTACCTTCATCGTTAGTAGTCTCCTCCCGTGATGTTTATTCCCTGGCAATGGCACAGGTTGCATGCGCTGCAATTGTACAATAGCCTGTCCATTTCCGACAAATCGGGCTGCATGGAATTCATATCGGGCAGAGGGGTGTATTTCAATTTGGGGGCAAATTTGGGGCATAATGTAGGGAAGAATCGAAGCTCAAGAGAAAGGAATCTAAGATGAAACGCACCCGTGCAGAGATCAAAGCGCAGCTATTGGCAGAGGCTG
>JACIWW010000025.1 GCA_014360905.1 Chloroflexota bacterium | reverse complement strand
GCCAGATCGGCCATAGGCGGTGCTCCTCCTGGTGCAGTTGTTTCCACAATTCTTTTACCACAGGAGCACCCCCTTTTGTCAAAATCGCCTGTACCACCTGGTAACGATCTGTTGGCGCAAGCGCATTTATTGGTTTGACAGCACGCAGATACTGAGTATAATTAGAACATAGAATTTGCGCCTCAGGGCGCTTTTTTGCTAGTTGATCGCTGGAGTTCTGTGAAAGTGAGAGATGCCTGATGACCGAAAAACCCACCTATCTTACTGCCGAGGGTAAACGCAAGCTCGAACAGGAATTAGAATACTTGCGTACCGTACGCCGCCCTGAAATAGCCAAGCAAATCCATGAGGCTAAGGAAGGCGGCGACATTATGGAGAACGCTGGCTATGACGAGGCCAAAAACCTGCAAGCCTTCGTTGAGGGCCGCATCATGACACTGGAAGCCCTTTTGAACCAGGTCCAGATCATTGAAGAGCCCGGACAGGGAGATGTAGTCTGCCTTGGCAGCCGGGTCACCGTAATGGAAAAAGGCGGTAGCCCTGAGATCTACCATATCGTTGGGCCAGCCGAGGCAGATCCACGTCAAGGCCGCATCTCAGACGAATCGCCTCTAGGTCGCTCTTTGCTGGGACACCGGGTAGGTGATTGGATTACGGTGCAAACCCCTGACGGCCCTATCGAGTTCGAGATTCTCGCCATTGGCTAGCATAGGAGATACATCGTGCCTGATACAAGCGACCAACGAGAGCAGAGGCTGGAAAAGCTGACTGCTTTGCGCGCTGCAGGAATTGACCCCTATCCGGCGCGTTTCTCTTGTACCCATTCCGTAGCCCAAGCGTTGCAAGCTTTTGCCGCTAGTGAAGGAGCAGCCGAACCCCCAACAGTATGTACAGCAGGGCGCATCATGTCCATCCGAGTGATGGGCAAGGCCACTTTTGCTCATATCATGGATGGCAGCGGCCGTATGCAGATTTACCTGCGTCAGAATGAAGTGGGAGAGCAAGCTTACGAGTTCTTCCTGAAAATGTTTGACCTGGGTGATTTTATTGGCGTTAAAGGGCCAGTATTCCGCACCAGAACAGGTGAGATCACTATCCAAGTCAAATCTTTTCAAATGCTGGCCAAAGCGCTGCGTCCCCTTCCAGAAAAATGGCACGGCCTGACGGACGTTGAGCTGCGCTACCGACAACGCTACTTGGACCTGCTCGCCAATGAGCGTGTACGCCGCACTTTCATCACTCGCACACGCATGGTATCAGCCATACGGCGTTTTCTGGACGAACGTGGTTTCCTAGAGGTGGAAACGCCCATCCTGCAGCCTATCTACGGTGGTGCGGCAGCTCGCCCATTCGTGACGCACCACAATGCTTTGGACTGCGACTTTTATCTGCGCATCTCGGATGAGCTTTATCTCAAACGCCTTATCATTGGCGGGCTAGAACGAGTCTATGAGATCGGCCGTGACTTTCGCAATGAAGGCATCTCTACAAAGCACAATCCCGAGTTCACGCAGATCGAGGTTTATCAAGCTTATGCAGATTACCATGACATGATGCGCCTTACCGAAGAGCTATGGCACGCCGTAGCCCGCGAGGTAATGGGCACAGCAACCATCACCTACCAAGGGCATGAAGTGGACTTGACTCCGCCTTGGCGGAGATGGCCCATGAGAGAAGCCATCCTAGAAAATACAGGCATTGACATCGCCATCTACACGGATCTGCCGTCCTTGAGGCGTCAAATAAAGGAGCGCAACCTAGAACTCGACGCCAAACCAACCTGGGGGAAACAGGTAGAAGAACTGTTCAAAGAATACGTCGAACCAAAGCTCATTCAGCCTACATTTATTATGGACTATCCTCTAGACATCTCGCCCTTGGCCAAGAAAAAGCCAGATATACCCACGCTGGTAGAGCGCTTCGAGTTCTTCGTGGGCGGACTGGAATGCGGCAATGCTTTCAGCGAATTGAACGATCCCCTAGAACAACGAGAGCGTTTTGAAATGCAGGGACGGCAACTTGAAGAAGGCGACGCAGAGGCACATCCTATGGATGAGGATTGGATTCGAGCGATGGAATATGGCATGCCTCCTACAGGTGGTCTTGGTTTCGGCATTGACCGCATGACTATGCTTTTCACCGATAACCCCTCGATCCGCGAGGTCATCCTATTCCCCGCTTTGAAGCCGAAATCGGAAGAGTAGATGAAATCCCGCACAACGGCGAGGATACCTAAAACTTTCGCTCTGGCCCTATTGGCAGCTTTCCTTATTGCAGGCTGCGATGTCGTGACTTCGCTTTGGCAAGCTCCTTCGCCTACCTTCATTCCCACCCCTACCCTCACCGCAACTGCTACCAATACACTCACCCCTACTCCCACTGTCACTGCTACAGCCACGCCAACCCCTACTGCCACACCAACGGTTGTGCCGCTGCATGTGACCGTGAATCTGGACCCACCTCAGGTCAAACAGGGGCACACGCTGGTGATCAAAATATCGGCCAACCGCGGCATCATCACCAATGCGGTTTTGGATGAGCGACGCTTGTTCTTCATCCCAGGAACAAGTGGAGCTTGGGCTCTGGTAGGCATACCAGTTGGAAGTGCGGTAGGTACTCATCCAATCCAAGTTTCTATTGCAGATAGCATGGGCACAAGCGTCTCCGTGTCCCTGAGTGTTGTGGTGATAGGGGAGGACATTGGCAAAGAGTATATCCAGATCCCATCTGACAGGGTTAACCTGCTAGATGCACAATTAGTGCAGGAGGAAGCTCAGCGCCTGAATCAAGTTTTTGCCATCATTACTCCTCAACAGTTCTGGCAAGGAGTGTTTATCTGGCCACACGTTGGCCGGGTCACATCCCCCTTTGGCATCGGCCGGACTTACAATGATGGAAGCACGAGCTTCCATGGCGGGATTGATATTGCAGGCGAAATAGGTGCCCCGGTTGTAGCTGCCAACAACGGCCGAGTGGCACTGGCTGCCCCATTGAATGTGCACGGCAATGCGGTCATATTAGATCACGGATGGGGCGTATATTCAGGCTACTATCACCTTTCGGAGATACTCGTCCAGGAAGGACAACAGGTGAAACAGGGCGAACTTATAGGACGTCTGGGCAATAGCGGGTTATCCACCGGTGCACATCTCCATTGGGAAATGCGTGTCGGTGGCATATTAGTCAATCCTCTCGAATGGACGGAGCGCCAGATCCCTGAATAGGAGGAACCATGACCCCAGCAGGATTCCCTTACCGCGATCGTCCATTGAATTTCGGGCATCGTGGCGCACCTAAAGCTGCACCGGAAAATACTATTGCTTCCTTTCAGAAAGCTTGCGAGATGGGAGCAGACGGAGTTGAGCTGGATATCATGCTCTGCGCTGATGGTGAACCCGTAGTCATCCATGATTTCAGCGTGGAGCGAACGACGGATGGCCATGGTCGAGTGAGAGAGCTCACTCTGGCTCAACTGAAAGCCTTGGATGCTGGCTCCTGGTTTAGCCCTGAGTTTGCTGGCGAACGTATTCCTACACTGCGTGAAGTTGTCGCCTGGGCGGGTGACGATATACTGCTCAATATCGAACTGAAGAGCACGAGCATTCGTGGAGATGGCCTGGAGGAAAAGGTCATCAGCATAGTGCGTGAGTACAGGTTAGAGCAGCATGTGGTGCTCTCTTCGTTCAATCCCTTCGCACTGCGGCGGGTGAAACAGTTAGCCCCTGATTTGCATACAGGGCTGCTATATGCAGATGATCTGCCCATCTACCTGCGACGTGCCTGGCTGCGTCCCATGGCCCATCCCGATGCGCTGCACCCGCACTATGCAATGGTAACAAATGACTATCTACTTTGGGCTAGGCGCAAGGGGTACCGGGTCAATGTGTGGACGCCAGATCCAGTCTCGGATTGGCAATATCTGATAAGGCAGAAAGTGGATATGATCATTACGAACTGCCCGGACGCATTAGCTATAATGATCAAAGGATAGAGGGATAGAGCTATGGAAAAAGAGCATCATCCTATAGTAGAATTGGCCAGAAAAACAATTGAACATTATGTGCGCCGACACGAGATCATTCACCCCCCTCAGGAATTGGCACCAGAGATGCAGCAGCGAGCTGGGGTCTTTGTCTCGCTGCACAAACATGGCGTTCTGCGCGGCTGCATCGGCACTATTGAACCGCGGTCTGCCAACGTCGCGCAAGAGATCATTCAAAACGCCATTAGCGCTGCAACACACGATCCACGCTTCCCGCCAGTTCAGGCCAGCGAGTTGAATGACCTGGAGATCTCTGTGGATATTCTTACCACACCTGAGCCCATTGAATCCATTACAGAACTGGACCCCAAGCGCTACGGAGTTATCGTGCGATCAGGATGGCGACGCGGCCTGCTGTTGCCCGATTTGGAAGGCGTAGACACGGCGGAATATCAGGTCGAAATTGCACGACGCAAAGCAGGCATTGGCCCACACGAACCCGTGCAACTATACCGCTTCGAGGTCAAACGTTACCACTAATGATGAGTAACGAGTAAAGAGTGATAAGTTAGCTATGGCTGACTACTCTCACCCATCACTTCATCACTCGTCACTCCGGCGTGATGATCTCCACTGGCACCTGGCACTGGGCGCGGAATGCTTCGGCGTCGGCGCGTGACCCAACAATATCACCCCAATGCATGGGCACAGCCACCGCGGGTTTGATGGTGTTGGCTACCCGCGCCGCTTCAGCAGCGGTCATGGTATATGTTCCACCCACAGGCAAGAGCGCAACATCGGTTTTGATCTGGTTCATCTCTGGGATGGCGTCTGTATCACCAGCATGGTAGATGCGCCGTCCGCCCACAGTGATGATATAGCCCACACCACCTGCCTGCTTGGGATGGAACTGCTTGGCTGGGTTATAAGCAGGCACAACCTCGATCTTAACCCCCTTGACCGTTAGGGTATCACCTGCCTTGACTGTCTTCACGTCGCCCTTCAACTGCGCGGCAACGCTCGCTATGGTGACAATGGTCGTATCCGGTTTGCGTATCTTCTTCACATCATCAGCCGAGAAGTGGTCGTAATGCTCATGTGTGATCAAAATCAAATCGGCCGGCTCGGGACTGCGAAGTTTCCAAGGGTCAATATAAACGACCCCTTCCGGCGCCTTGATCCTAAAACTAGCGTGTCCAAGCCAGGTAATGCCTTCCAACAAATTAGCCATTTTTCTATCACCTCCTGCACATTCTAGCACTTGCACTTCTTTCGTAGCTATTATACCTGCCTTCGCGCACCTGTGCCAAAAGGGTAGAGATGGCGAATTTGCATGCTTGGGGTTGGCTAGCGCGAAATGGCTGTGGTATAATTGGCCTGTCGCCAAAAAGGGACAAACCAAGCCAACGTTGGTATGATTTCCAGAGGAGGAGAAATGGACTTTGCTTTGACCGAAGAGCATCAGATGGTACGCAAGATGGTGCGCGAATTTGCGGAAAAGGAAATTGCGCCCTACATCAAAGAACTTGACCGCAAGCATCAATACAGCCGCGACATACTGACCAAGATGGGGCAGCAGGGTATCCTCGGCATCTGCATCCCGGTCAAGTACGGCGGGGCAGGCATGGATTACATTTCGCTGGCCATCGCCTGCGAGGAGCTAGAGCGTGTAGACACCTCGGCGCGCGTTGTTCTATCCGTGCACATCGGCTTGAACAGCCTGAGCCTGCTTCAATGGGGCACAGAGGAGCAAAAGCAGAAATACCTAGTGCCACAAGCCATGGGGCAGAAAATTGCCACCTATGGCTTGACCGAGCCAAACGCTGGCTCAGACGCGGTCGGGATACAGACGACAGCGCGCAAAGAAGGCAACCATTACGTGCTCAACGGCGAGAAAATGTGGATCTCGCTGGCCGACGTAGCCGACAATTTCCTGATCATTGCCTGGACTGACTTGGAGAAGAAAAAGAAGCGCGACCATACTGGCATGTCTGCTTTTCTCGTTGAGCGTGGCTTTCCAGGTATCAAGACAGGAACCATTCACGGTAAGTTAGGCGTGCGTGCAGGCAACACCGGCAGCATCACGCTGACGGATTGCGTGGTACCTGCCGAGAACCTGCTGGGTCAGGAAGGCGAGGGCTTCAAGATTGCTATGAGCGCGCTCGATGGTGGACGCTATACCGTGGCAGCAGGAGCAGTAGGATTGATCGAAGCGTGCCTGGAAGCATCCGTGCGCTATGCCAATGAGCGCCATGCCTTCGGCGTGCCCATCGGACAGCATCAACTGGTCCAACAGATGATCGCCAAGATGGTGGCGCGACGGGATGCAGGGCGATTGCTGGTGTACTATGCTGGCTGGCTCAAGAACCAGGGCATGCGTAACACGCGCGAGACCTCGCTAGCTAAGTGGGTCAACTGTGATGCTGCCTTCGATTCCGCTGCCGACGCCGTGCAAATTCACGGTGCCTATGGTTATTCCGATGAATACGACGTTGAGCGCTACCTGCGCAACTCCAAAGGCGCCGTCATCTACGAAGGCAGCCGCGAAATCCACCAGCTCATCCAAGCGCAGTATGCCCTGGGTTACCGCCAGGACAAGCCCCTGCGCTGTGAACTGCCAGCCTACGACCCGGTGGAGTGGCAGAGCGAGGGATGAGAATACGCTATTACCAGCACTGTGCGTCACGCTTCAAGAACATTACTATGTAAGCACTTTTGGCAAATCAATGCATGTCTCGCGAGCTTGTATCTAGCGGAACTCAATGTTATAATTGGATTTGCCTATAGTGCTTTATTTCACAATCCTCAGACAAGGAGGTCACGACGTTGAACATCATCGTGTGCATCAAACAAGTGCCGGATACAACGGAGGTCAAGATCAACCCGGAAACCGGCACGCTTATCCGCGAAGGCGTGCCCAGCATTATCAACCCCTTTGATACGTATGCCATCGAGGAAGGATTGCGTCTCAAGGAGCAATTCGGCGGCAAAGTAACAGTTATCTCCATGGGACCACCGCAGGCGCTGGAAGCGCTCAAGGAAGCAGTAGCTATGGGCGCTGACGAAGCTATTTTGCTCTCTGATAAGGCCTTCGCTGGCTCAGATACCTGGGCTACAGCCTACACGCTGTCCCAGGCGATCAAAAAACTCGGCGATTTTGACATTATTCTCTGTGGCAAACAAGCGATTGACGGCGACACAGGGCAGGTGGGACCAGGAATTGCCCGTCAGCTTGGCATCTCCCAACTCACCTACGTCTTCAAAATCCGGAAGATAGACCCAGAATCACGCACCATCGTGGTAGAACGCTTGCTGGAAGAAGGACGAGAGGTGGTGGAGACCAAGCTGCCTGCCTTGCTCACCGTGGTCAAAGACATCAATCAACCTCGCTATCCCACCTTTCTTGGCATCCGCCGCGCCACGAGAATGCAGATCCCAACCTGGGGCGCGGCTGATTTACCGGATACCGATCCCACCAAACTGGGCTTGAAAGGCAGCCCCACACAGGTCGTGCGCGTCTTCAACCCACCAAAGCGCGAAGGCAAGGTGGAAATCATCCAGGCGGATAGCATAGATGAGGCAGCAAGCATTTTGGCCGACAAGCTTCTCGCCGAGAAAGTGCTCTAGGAGGACATACATCATGCCACTTTTGGAAATCAACAAAGAAGAATGCACTGGTTGTGGAGCCTGTGTAAGTATCTGCCCGTTTGGCGCGTTATCTCTAGTGGATAATATCGCTGTAGTGGACGATAAATGCACTGCCTGTGGTGCATGTCTGGATGTCTGCCCGGTGAATGCGCTGAGCCTGCCTGAGCGTCCAGAGGCAGCGGCGGAGGGGCTGGCCGCTTACCAAGGCGTCTGGGTCTGGATCGAGCAATTCCAAGGCGAGGCATGCAGCATCTCCTGGGAGATGGTGGGCAAAGGACGCGAACTGGCCGATCAACGGGGCACTACACTGACAGCTTGCGTGCTGGGGCATAACGTAGAACATATTGCCAAGCAAGCCATCGCGTATGGCGCCGACCGCGTCTTCTGGGTAGATGACCCCACCCTGGCAGTCTACCGCACCCAGCCTTATGCAGAGGTATTGGTAGAACTGGTACGACAGTATAAGCCAGAGATTTTTATCCTGGGCGCTAGTTCCCGTGGGCGAGACTTAGCGGGGTCCGTTGCTACCGAATTGTATACCGGCCTGACTGCCGACTGCACCGGGCTCGATATTGATCCAGAGACCAATCTATTGCGACAGACTCGTCCGGCCTTTGGCGGCAACATCATGGCCACGATTATTTGCCCTAATTATCGGCCCCAGATGGCCACTGTGCGCCACCGGGTTTTCGAAATGCCCGTTCCGGACGAGAAACGCCAGGGACAGATCATCGCCATCAAGCCAAACTTGGACGAGGAGAAGATTGCCACCAAAGTGGTCGACTTCATCAAGCAACAGGGCGAGGTCAACCTAGCTGATGCCAAGATCATCGTCTCCGGTGGGCGTGGCGTAGGCGGTCCCGAGGGGTTTGAGCCCATTCGCGAGTTGGCCGAGGTACTGGGCGGAGCGGTAGGCGCTTCGCGCGCGGCGGTAGATGCGGGCTGGATTCCCTACGCCCATCAGGTAGGACAGACCGGTCGGACTGTGCGCCCTGACCTGTACATCGCCTGCGGCATCTCCGGAGCCGTGCAGCATTTGGCCGGCATGGGCACTGCCAAGATCATCGTGGCCATCAACAAGGATCCCGAAGCACCCATTTTCAGCGTAGCCAATTACGGCATTGTCGGCGATCTGTTCCAGATCTTGCCGGCACTGACGGAGCAATTCAGAAAGAAGCTGCGCAAGTGACAAGCCTTCCGAAGCCCATACATTCTGAAAGGTAGGCCAGATTGTGCTCAAGTCAGACCTGTGGCATGACATCCCCTCTGGGCCTCAAGCACCAGAGGTCGTGTACGCTGTTGTCGAGATCCCCAGAGGTCACCGCAACAAATACGAATACAACAAACACCTTGGTGTAATCCAGCTCAGTCGGGTGCTCTTCAGCCCGATGCACTATCCGGGTGACTATGGCTTCATCCCGCAGACCTGTGGCGATGACGGTGACCCGTTGGATATCCTGGTCATGGTCACCGACCCCACCTTCCCCGGCTGTGTCATTGAGTGCCGACCTATTGGCGTGTTCCACATGTTCGACGAGAACGAAGCCGACGAGAAAATCCTGGCTGTTCCTGCTGCCGACCCACTTTTCGGTGAGTATCATTCGATCTGCGATGTACCCCAGCACTTTCTAACCGAGGTTAGCCATTTCTTCCAGAGGTACAAGGAACTGGAGGGTATCGAGGTCATTCCGAAGGGATGGGAAGATGCGCAGGCAGCGCGCAAGGTTATCGAGCACGCCATGAGGCTCTATAAGAAGCAATACTGCTGAGGCTATTCCAAAACAAGTCTAAGCTGCCGTCTCAGCCGATTACCACAGTTTATAGCGAGCATGATGCCAACAATCACCGTGAATACAGAGTGGTGCAAAGGATGCCATATTTGCGTTGAGGTATGCCCAAGGGCAGTACTAGAAGTAGATAAGGCCGTCTTCCTGCATGGGTTCCATCCAGTGCTGGTAGCCAGACCAGAGGACTGCACGGCATGCCGCCAGTGCGAGTTACTATGCCCAGACCTGGCGATTGTGGTGGAAGAGGAGTAGAGTGAGGAGTAACGAGTGAAGACTGCGGGATACAAGATGCCGGATATGGGGCATAGTGAGCAGCAAAAATTTGAACCGATGAAAGGGAGTCAATGGACAAATTTGCCTAGTGTATTGAGGCCTGGGCGTTACTTCCTGCAAGGCGATGAGGCTTGCGCGGAGGGAGCCATCGCCGCAGGATGCAACTATTACGCTGGTTATCCCATTACTCCGGCCAGCGAGATAATGGAGCACATTTGCCGGCGTTTTGCGCAGTTGCCTGGCCGAGTCTTCATTCAGATGGAAGATGAGATTGGCTCCATTGCCTCAGTGCTCGGCGCATCCTGGGCTGGGGCGCGGGCCATGACCGCTACCTCTGGGCCAGGGTTTAGCCTGATGCTGGAGAATATCGGCTATGCCATCATCACTGAGACGCCCTGCGTGGTAGTAGATGTGCAGCGCGCCGGGCCTGGCACCGGTCAGGCTACCCGCCCAGCCCAGGGCGACGTCATGCAAGCTCGCTGGGGTGCACATGGCGACTACGAGATCATCGTCCTCTCACCATGGTCCGTACAAGAAGCCTATGATGAAACCATTCGTGCCTTCAATCTGGCTGACCGTTTTCGTGTGCCGGTCATCCTGTTGATGGATGAAGGCGTGGGTCACCTACGCGAGAACATGACTGTGCCAGCCAAAACGTCTATTTACCAGCGTTGGAAGGATCTCTCGCGTCCGCCCTTTGGCGAGGTGGAGGTGCCCCCTATGCCCGCTTTTGGCGAAGGCGCCCGGTTGCTCGTCACTGGATCCACTCATGATGCCTGGGGCTACCGCCGTACATCAAGTCCTCAGGCCCAACAACAGTTGGTAGAGCGCTTGGTAAGCAAAATCCTAAACCATCGTGAAGAAATTCAGCGCACGAACACGCATTTCTGTGAGGAAAGCAAGTTGGATATATTGCTCGTAGCTTATGGCTTTACTGCGCGCAGTGCCCTAGGTGCCGTCAGGTTGGCAAGAGAAGCAGGGATCAAAGCAGGGCTGTTGCGCCTGACCACACTATGGCCCTTTCCAGAGAATATGGTCAAAGAACTTGGAGCGCAAGCTAGCCACATCATCATGCCTGAGATGAACCGTGGACAGATGTTGCGCGAGGTACAACGAGTGGTGCCACATGCAGCCGGTTATCACCGCACCGATGGCGAGGTCATTACCGCACCCGAAATCTGGACGGCTATGCAACGCATCCTGCGCTCTGGCAAAAAGCGTGCCCTGGAAGGGAAGGACCTATTCTCATGAAAAAAGGAACTACCGCTTCGATTGTGAAATACATCCGTCCGCGCACCTTCCCTACCCCCTTTTGTGCCGGGTGCGGGCACGGTATCCTGCTGGGAGCCATCCTACGAGCAATTGATGAATTGGAGTTGGATTTTTCGCAGATGCTTTTTGTGTCCGGCATCGGCTGCGCTGGCTGGATTCCCAGCCCACACTATAACACGGACACATTGCACGTAACCCATGGTCGCCCGGTAGCCTTTGCCACCGGGGCGAAATTGTTCAATCCCAGACTCAACGTAGTCGTCATCGGTGGCGATGGCGACATCGCATCCATTGGTGGCAACCATCTCATCCATGCCGCACGGCGCAATATGGACATCACGGTGATTTGCGCGAATAACCTCATCTACGGCATGACCGGCGGCCAGGTTACGCCTACTACTCCGCGCGGCGCACGCACCCAAACTACGCCCGCAGGCAATCCCGAACCGCCTTTCGACCTGGCGCGCCTGGTAGCAGCAGCAGGAGCTACCTATGTCGCTCGCTACTCCGTCTGGCATGTACGGCCTCTGATCGCCGCCATCAAGAAAGCTCTGCAGCGCACTGGCTTCTCCTTCATTGAGGTGCTCAGTACCTGCCCCACCCAGTACGGCCGCCGCAATGAGAACCCCACGCCAATCGGCATGTTGCGTGCGCTCAAGCAAAATTGCATTAGCATGGAACGCGCCAAAACGATGCGCCCAGAGGAATTGGCTGGCAAGACAATTATCGGGGAGTTTGTGGGGTAACAGGGCTGGTTGGAAACTGTAAAACTTGCCTTTTCGTCCAATTTGGCTATAATATTAACACCATGCTTGTTTGACTGCCCTTCAAGGAGGTTCTCATGACAAGGAATAACCCTCTTAAAATCGTTGCTGCATGTGGCTTGGGAACCGGCACAGCACTTTTTCTCAAAATGACGATCGAGGATATCCTCAAACAGGCCAAGATTGACGCGATCGTCGAAACCGCCGATGCCTCCATTGCTCAAGCTGTTCCTGCAGATATCGTGGTTACTGCCCAAGACCTGGTAGAATTAGTCAGACGCAATCCCAAAGTGAAAGAAATCGTTGAGATTAGCAACTATGGCAATCTGCCCGAAATTCGGCAGAAACTTCTCGATGCGGTAAACCGCCTGGAGCAATCATAGCGTGGGACTGGATTTTCTTAGCGCATTAGATAATCGAATCCGAATCGTGGATACTGTTGCCTCCTGGCAAGAGGCAGTGAAGATGGGAGGACAAATGCTGGTTGACCATAGCATTGCCAGCCCTGAATATGCCGACAAAATGATCGCAGTGTGCGAGGAATTAGGTCCCTACATAGCCATTGCTCCAGGCATTGCGATCCCCCATGCCCGGCCCGAAGATGGTGCACAGCGCTTTGGATTATCTCTCCTTGTCGTGAAACAAGGGGTGGAATTTGGTTCCCACAATGATCCCGTGTATCTCGTCTTGTCCTTTGCTACTCCCGACAGGGAATCTCATCTCGAATTCCTACGCCAGTTGGCTACCCTGTTGCAGAACTCTGAAGACATAGCCCAGGCAATTGCAGCAAAGCAGACTCCGGAGCAAGCGCGTTCGTACCTGCAACAGGTGATCACATTACAAGAAGACGAAAGGAGGTGATCTACCCCAAATAAAGTATCTACCTAATTGGTTCATCTCGAAGAGCCAGAAAAACCAAAAATCAAACTAATGCAAAAGGAGGCAAACAATGGCAATTGTGAGTTTTCTACAAAAATTTATGCAAGAGCCGGCATTGTTCCTCGGCATCATCGCATTAGCTGGTTTCCTGATCCTACGTGAACGGATCGAGAGGACCATCGCAGGATCTCTCAGGACAGCCCTTGGCCTCTTGATCCTGTCGAGTGGCGTAAACTTGATGGTCCAGGCCCTGCTTCCGCTGGGAGATCTGGCAGGGAAGACACTGGGTTTGCCACCACTCAAGATTGACATTGGTACTAGTAAGATCATCGCTGAACTTGGTACCCAGATCGGGCTGGTCATGCTCTTGGCATTCCTTATCAACGTGTTCCTAGCTCGCATTACCAAACTTAAATACATTTATCTAACCGGCCACCTGATCTTCTGGAATGCCGTGATCTTTGTCTCAGCTTTCAAGTACCTTCTGGGCCTAGATGGACTCGCCTTGCTGATTGTGACCAGCGTGTTTGTCGGGCTATACCAGACTTTACAGCCCTGGTATACCAGCAAGTTTGACCTCTTTGTCAATGAAAATGCTGGTTTCGTACTGGGGCACTCGGCTTCCATACCTGTTCTGGTTACCTCCCTGTTGACCCGCCTCTTTTCGGCGAATGGCACCAAGAAAGGGAGAAGCATGGAGGAAATCAAGTTCCCCAAAGCGCTCGAATGGCTACGAGAGCCCATGCTTATGATGGCAGCCACCTTCCTGATCATTTACATCATTATGGCGGTATTGAATGTACCCTTCGTTTCTGAAAAAGCCGCCGCTGCCGGAAAGGATCCTGCCATCTGGGTCATTCTCCAGGCCCTGACCTTTGCCGCTGGTTTTGCAATCTTGATGGTGGGTGTGCGCATGATTATCGCCGAGCTCATTCCCTCCTTCAGGGGCATCGCGCAGAAAATCGTCCCTGGTGCCATACCTGCTCTAGATTGCCCATTGTTCTTCCCCTATGGCCAGGTCTCGATGGCCTACGGCGGCCTGATCGGCATGCTGTCCATGATGGTAGTATCTATCATCTTTGCCGGGTTCAAGTACCCCTTCTTTATCTTCGCCCCGACCATGTCCGCCTGGTTCCATGGTGCAACTGCTGCCGTATATGGGAACAAGTATTGGGGTATCCGTGGCGCCATCTTAGGGGGAGTAGTTGCCGGTGCCTTGATGGGTCTTGGTCAGGCTGCCATGTGGCCCTTTATAGGATTTGCTATTGGCGATTTCTTTAGCTGGGCCTCAGACACCGACTATGTGATTTGGCCATTACTGATCGCGGTGGTCGCGCGCATTCTGGGCAGATAATGATATAGCCGGCTCTGCTGCGACGCTTTAGCGCAAAATATAGGGCGGTTATGCTCTCAAGCAGGCCGCCCTATATTATTTGCACCAAGCATAAGAAGAAGTAAGCCTGATTGTCCATCTCAATTAGCTAGCGCGGACTTCAAAAGCAGTATCACTTTGGCAGGTACTGGTTTCGTCCATATTCAAGGATTTCCACAATGCGGCTGACAACTGTGCGGAAAATTTCTTCGCCCTTCTCCTGAGTAGCAATGCTGGCATCCCCGAGAACACCCGTCTTGGTGATTTCCTCCCAACGAACTGGACGGTTCTGAAAATCGGGGGGTAATTGCGGTTCGTCCCGAATTGCCCGATCCATATGCACAAGCCTAGGCTCAACATAAAGCATAAGAGACGTTTCGATCTCATCGGCATGGAAATAGCCACCTGGCAGAGGACGAGAAGTGCATACCCGCGAAGCTGCTTCTGCTAATCCGGGATAGGTAAACATGTAGGTAATCAGGCCCTCGACTGGGAATAGACGCCTGGCTGCTGCTTGCACTGCATTCATATTGCCCAAATGCCCGTTGATTATGGCCAGAATCACTGCTCCCTGGCGATGCATACTGACGCCAATCTCGAAAATCAAGCTCGCCAGTGTCTCATTGGAGATGTTAAGCGAACCAGGAAAGTTCTCCAGAGACCAAACCTGGCCATAGGGAATCAACGGGAGCAATACGCCACCTGTGTGCCTTGCGACTTCCGCTGAGACCTTATTAACTATAAAGTTGTCCGTTCCTATGGGTAGATGGGGGCCGTGGAACTCCATCGCTCCAAGGGGCAGAATCGCGATTCCGCTTTTCTGCAATCTTTCGTGGAATTCCTCCCCGCTCAATTGATCCATGTATGTCACATTCATTATTTCGCCTCCTTAAAGGAGAGATAGCGACGTGGATTCCCAATGAGAAATTGTTCCACCAGTCTCTTGCCATCAAAGCCGGCTTCTATCGCCTCCTCAATGAACCTGGGCACCCATTTTCTCAACATCCAGTCCAGGCCAGGGCCATAACTGTAAGAGCGGAAGTAGGATTTGCGTGCTGTATCGCACCCGAGGAGGATTTGATCTTCATAGCCCCGTTTGACCAATTCGAGTATGCAGGCAATGCGCGTGGACTCGGGATAATACTTGACCTTTCCCAGCCCATCGAAACAGATAAAAGCCCCTTTCTCCGCGAGTTTCCGGTGTATATATGGATCGGGGTTCCGATCCATATGACCAAAACTGACCCGCGATAAATCTACCCCCTCCTGGAGCAAAATTTCCGCCTGTTCCAAGGCCATTGTCCCGTTCTCCGTGTGGGCATGAAGCGGAGCCCCAGTGGCAAGATGTGCCTTCGCCACAGCCCGCAGCACCTTCTCTTCACGAGCAGAGATGCTATTGTAACCAGTTCCAAATTTGAGTTGGCCAGCTTTGTAGCCTGTGTTGCCAATGCCTTCCTTAACCTCAGAGACAAAAAGCCTGGTTAGATCCTCCTCTTTTGCTCGATCTATCCATTCGGCAAAGGTGCAGTCTGTGCCAGGCATCTTGGCTGACCACAGAAATCCTTTATTGAGCCCAGCCGTTACAACGATGTAGATGCCTGATTTTTGTGCAATTTCTGCCACTGCTGGGACATCTCGGCCATAATCAATGCATGTAGCATCAACGATTGCTGTCCCCCCAGCCTCTTTGAAATCGAGGACATCCTGCAAGGCTTTTTCGGGATCATCCAGGATGAGATCGTCCTCGCCCTTTTCCACCCAGTAGGGAGGACGGCATACTAGATGCTCATGGCTTGACGTCACCCCCAATTCCTCTGGCGCAATGTCACGCAATAATGTACGGATGAATAACATGCTTACTCCTTCCTCATCATTGATATTACACACTCACAAGTATTATACCTCACCCTTCAAATCTAGCGCACACTGCTGCCTGCCCTAGCCCCGCCATAGGTTCGTCGCACAATGGCTTGACCAGCAGGGCTGCGCACAAATTGCATGAACGCTGTGACTTGTGCACTCGGTTCTGGTAGGCTGACCAGCAAAAATGGCCTGGTAATTGGGTAAGAACTATCCTCCACCGTCTGCCGATTGGGTAGCGCATCGGCTATTGCTAAAGCAGCGATGCCCGTACCTAGGTACCCCATGGAAAGATAGCCGATTGCGCCCCCATGCGTAGCCACGTAATCGCGCACGGCCTCACTGCCGGGCATGATCAGCGCTGTCGTTGTCACGCGACGGCCTCCCATGACGAGTTCTTCAAACACCTCGCGCGTTGCCGAGCCATCCTCACGACTGATGACCAAAATATCCCCAGCAGGGCTACCCAACTCCGCCCAGTTTGTAATTTGTCCCTCGAAGATCTTGCGCACCTGGTACAGGGTGAGCATACGCAAAGGATTCCCCTCGTTCACCACAACGGCAATGCCATCCTGAGCGATCACGGTATAGGCTAGCAGACGTTTTCTCGTGCGGGTATCGTACTCTTCATCCGGCTGCAGCAGGCGAGCAACGAGCGCCAGGTCTGCATTTCCCCGACGCAATTCCTCCATGCCCGCGAATGACCCCACTGCGCTGAAATCAAAACTTACATGCTCGTAACGCTCAGAGTAGGCAGCCGCCAAATCGCGCAACAAAGGCTGCATGGAAGTTGACCCAGAAAGTCGCAGCAGAACCGGAGCATGTGGAGTGGGCAATGGTTGACCACATGCACTGAATAACACGGCAGATAAAAGCACAATCAGAAGCAAGATCGCAGAAAACCAAGACGTGTGATGCGGCTGCCAATCCATTTCGCCTGTTTCCAAGTCCTGAACATGCTACCTGAGCAGATAGATTGCCATTGTGCTGAAACCAAGTAGCCAGCAATAGACAGCAAAGACCAGCAGACTTCGCTTTTTGACGTAATCCAGCAAGAAACGAATGCACGCATAACCGCTCAGGAATGCTCCCAAGAAACCTAGCGCCAGCGGAAGCAACCCAACCTGCAAATCTGGTGACTCAAGCAAACGCTTTACCTGTAGCATCCCTGCACCAAAGATAATCGGTGTCGCGAGCAGGAAGGAAAAACGGGTTGCTGCCTCGCGCCGCAGCCCCAGCAACAATCCTGCCCCAATCGTTGCCCCCGAGCGCGAGATACCCGGCGCTATCGCGCCTCCTTGTGCCAGGCCAACCAACAGCGCTTGCCACCAGCGCATGTCCTCCGCCTGATAGCTCTTACCTCCAAAGCGCTCAGCCAACACCAGCCATAGTCCGGTCACCAGCAGCAACACAGAAACATGAATGGGGCTATGGAAAAGTGCCTCGAATTGCTCTTCCCAGAGCGCACCCATCAACGCCGCAGGAATAGTGCCCAAGATAATCCACCAGGTCAACCTGGCCCGCAAGATGCCAGGCTCATGCTGAGCTTCCTCATCACGCACAGAATAACGGACGAAAACTGATTTCACGATATTGCGCCACCAAGCAATAGCCAATGAGATAAAATCGCGCCAGAATACGGCAAGCATGGCCAGCAAAGTGCCCAAATGCAAGATAGTATCAAAAGCCAAACCGGGACCGGACCATTTCAGCAACCAGGGCACCAGGACGAGGTGAGCAGAACTGCTGACAGGGATAAACTCAGTGGCTCCCTGAACCAATCCCAAGACCATTGCTTGAAAGATGTCCACAATACCATTGCCTTTCTAAGAAATATTATATCATAATCGAACCGATGCTCAGTTTACAGCCTTCCCTCGCCGGCGAGCTAGCTCTTGTCTCCTCTGACCATTCTCATCCGCCACTGGCACATAATGCGCCAAAAAACTAGCCTTCAAGGCAGCAAATGTGCCCTCCAGAATCGCTTGCCGTATACGTCGCATTAGTTCGAGCATGAAATAGAGATTGTGGATTGTATTCAAACGCAATCCCAGAATCTCATCTGCCTTGTACAGGTGATGCAAGTAAGCCAATGTGAAGTGCCGACAGGTATAGCAACCACAGCCCTCCTCGATGGGCTGTGCCTTTTCTGCGAATTCGGCTTTGCGCAGGTTGATGCGTCCGCGCGAAGTGAACAAAGCACCATTGCGTGCCAGGCGCGTGGGCAGTGCGCAATCGAAGATGTCAATGCCCCGTTCTACACCTTCGAACAGGTCCTCCGGTGAGCCAACCCCCATCAGATAGCGCGGCTTGTCTTCCGGCAAAAAGGGTACCGTGAAATCCAGTGTCTCCCAGGTCTTTTCCTTCGGTTCGCCTACGCTCAGGCCACCAATTGCATACCCTGTAAACCCCAGGGAAGTCAGAAATTGGGCGCTCTTTTGACGCAGGTCAGGGAAAATACCCCCCTGCACGATGCCAAACAATGCCTGGTCTGGCCGAGCATGGGCACGCAGGCAGCGTTCAGCCCAGTGATGAGTGCGTTGCAACGCGGCTTTGTTGTACTCATAATCCATCGGATCCGGGCATTCATCCAGAGCCATGATGATGTCCGCACCGAGTTTTTCCTGTACCTGGATAGATTTTTCCGGCGAGAAAAAATGCTCGGAACCGTCTATGTGCGAACGGAAGATGACACCTTCATCGCTAACTTTGCGCAGGCTCTCCAGGCTAAACACCTGGAACCCCCCGCTATCGGTGAGGATTGGCCTGTCCCAGCCCATGAAGCGATGCAGCCCGCCAAGACGGGCAATCACGTCTGCCCCAGGACGGAGATAGAGGTGGTAGGTATTGGCCAAGATGAGCGTGGTGCCCATCTCCACCAATTCGTCCGGGGTCAGGGTCTTGACCGTGGCCTGGGTGCCTACAGGAGCAAAAACGGGTGTGGGGATCACACCGTGCGGTGTATAAAGCGCACCAGCGCGAGCATGGCTATGTGCATCTGATTTCTCTACGATGAAATGAAACGAAGTGCTCATTCTACGTCCGAAATTTGCTGACAGGCTTGCTCTGCTGCTCGCGCAATCCGTCCTTCCTGCACCAACCGCTTTACGCTCTCAATGTGTGGATACATGATCTCATCGCTGGCGATGAAAGGCACCCGCTCGCGGATAGCCTGATAAGCCGCCCCTGTGCCGCGCCCCAGTCGTGAAGCGGGTTGAGTCCGTCGTCTGAAATCCACGCCCTGTGCTGCGCACAGCAGCTCCAAAGCAACAATGGTCTCAACGTGCTCGATGATTTGTTCCGCTTTGCGTGCCGCAGTTGCACCCATACTGACATGATCCTCAGCATTGGCCGAGGTAGGAATCGAGTCCGCGCTGGCTGGATGAGCCAGTACCTTGTTCTCCGAAGCCAACGCTGCTGCTGTGTACTGCACCATCATGAAACCAGAATTGAGCCCCCCCTGATCGGTCAAGAACGGTGGCAGCATGCCGCCATTGCTCGCTGGGTCGAGCAAGCGCGCGATACGCCGCTCAGACATATTGCCCAGGTCGGTCAGCGCCAGGCCAAGGTAGTCCATGGCCAGCGCCACCGGCTCCCCATGAAAGTTGCCACCAGAAAGTGCTATTTCCGTTCCCCCTTCGCGAAAGAGCAGTGGGTTGTCCGTCGCTGCGTTCAATTCGATTGTGAGGACAGATTGAACATGAGCAACGACATCGCGAATGGCACCATGCACTTGCGGCACGCAACGCAGCGTGTAGGCATCCTGCACGCTGCCATTATCGTCACTTCGTACGAACTCGCTGCCTTCAAGCAGCGTTCTCATGTGCGCCGCACATGCTATTTGACCAGGATAGGGACGCAGCGCATGCAACCGTGGATCCAAAGCCCGCGGCGTGCCACAGAGTGCTTCCATGCTCAACGCAGCAGCAACATCTGCAGTCTCCATCAATTTCCGCGCTCGTTCACACGCCAAACAGCCAATGGCTGTCATAAGGCTCGTGCCGTTCAATAGGGCAACGCCTTCCTTCGCTTTCAGAGCAATGGGCCTCAGACCACTTCGCCGTAGGGCATTTGAGGCACTCAAGCGCTCGCCTCGGTACATGGCTTCACCCAGGCCAATCAATACCACTGCCATATGCGCTAACGGAGCCAAATCCCCACTCGCCCCAACCGATCCCTGCGCAGGTACAACGGGATGTACACCGTGATTCAGCAGGTCCAGCAGTGCCTGCAGGGTTTCCAGACGGATTCCGGAGTAGCCTTTGGCTAAAGTATTTGCTCGGATCACCATCATAGCACGTACCGTGGCTTCAGGCAGCGGCGCTCCCACACCAACCGTATGGCTCATCAGCAGATTGCGTTGCAGTTGTGCCACCTGATGCGCAGCAATGGTACGATCCTTGAATGCACCAAAGCCGGTCGTGATGCCATACACAACCTCCTGACGGGTGATAAGGCGTTCCACCGCTTCCCGGCAGGCGCGAACCCGTTCCATTGCTTCGGGAGCCAACTCCACGCGAATCGCTTCCGGCTGTTGCCAGGCATCAGCAACCCGAACCACTGTGTCAATAGTAAGCCCCTCACCATCGAGGGTTACTGTCTGCATGTAACTCTCCTTATTACTGGCTTATCGGGCACACCCCACTCAGGCTATTGTTGCATAGAACATTTGCACTGTCAAATGTTAGAAACTAGGATTCTTGTTACATCGCAATTCGCGTACGCCGGACTCTGAGGCTACGATAACCATGGAGGCTAGTCCAATGAAAAGCCCATTGTCCACTACACCTGGAATGCAGTTGAGTGCGCACTCCAGCTTTGCCGGATCCTCAATCCGCGCAAAGCGACAATCCACAATGTAATTCCCTTCATCGGAGACGTAGGGCTCTGTGCCCCTCATGCGCAGCACGGGCTCGCAGCCAAAGCCTTTGAGTTGTTTCAAATAAGTGCCCCAACCAAATGGGATCACCTCGACCGGCAGCGGTGCTTTGGTGCCCAGCACCTGCACCAGTTTGGAGTCATCCACTATGATTACGACGCGGCGCGAGGCACGTGCCACGATCTTTTCATGCACTAGCGCTCCTCCCAACCCTTTGATCAAGGCTAGATGGGGGTCCACTTCATCCGCACCATCAATAGTGAGATCAATCACCGGATGCTCGCGCAGAGTTGTGAGAGGTATGCCCACCTCCTTGGCGATTCTCTCCGTTTCGCTGGACGTTGGCACTCCGACGATATCCCGCAGTCGGCCATCGCGCAATCGCTCGCCAATCATTTCAACAGCATAACGTGCGGTTGACCCGGTACCTAAGCCAAGCACCATGCCGTTCGTTACCATCTCAACAGCCCTGGCCGCAGCCATTTGCTTCAGATTTATCCCCATGATTCCTCACCTCCTCCACCTATCCTCTTCAGCCATCCTGATCAAACGACCGCCGATGGAAACGAAAATGCTCATCGATATGCTCACGAACAAAAGCAGTATCATGCCCGCCAGCATAGATATGGTATTCAAATGGAATATGCAGGGACCGCAATGCAGCCGCAAAAGCATCGTTTTGTGGGCGATCAAACGCTTCCTCTGCCGTACAGAACTGGAGCGCGGTACCAGCCAAGTTTGGCGCTCTCTGGGTTGGATTATACTCTTGCCACACTGTCAGATCTGAACCAAGCAACCGGCCAAGGCGATAATGGGCTGGGAAAAGTTGCGCAATATCCAACGGCCCCAGCAAGGAAGATGCTGCTCCGAACAGCTCAGGGTGCTGACTGGCGAGCAACATGGCACCGTAGCCGCCCATGCTGAAGCCACTGATGCCGCGCGCTTCGCGCCTAGCAATCGTACGGTAATGCAGGTCAACAAACTGCACCAGCTCCAGCACATACTGGCCATAGCACAAATGAGGTAACACTGGACTATCCAGCCACCAGCCTTGGTCGCCATCGGGTATGACAAGCAAAGCTTCGCCGAGCAGGGACACGTGCTGTTGCGGACAGACCTCGCGCATCACAGAGTGGCGATTATGTCCTGAGCCGTGCAACAGATACAGCACCGGATAGCAGTTCGCACTCTCCTGTTCATAGCTGTCTGGCAGGTACAGCACGAAAGCCATGCGCTTTCTGAGCGCCTGACTGTGCCAGCGAACTTCCCGAAAGCCACTCGGCAGTGGCATACCACGACCGAGAAACCGCCCCAGAGGCAAGTTGACCATCTGTCTTCTCAGCCTTCGGGCTTGCTCCGCCCTAGCCATACGCCTAGGAGAATCCCCACTGCACCTAGAGCTTGCAGCGGTTGCATGCTCTCGCCAAGGAAAGCCCAGGCCACCAATACGGAAACCACTGGTGTGAAGTAGGAATACACAGCAGTACGTACGCTCCCTACCCGTTGCACCCCCGTGTTCCAAATGACATACCCAATACCAATAGCAATCCCAGAAGAGTAGAGCAGCCCTAGCCAGCTTTTGTAAGAGATAGCATGCCAATCTTGAGCCCAAAAATCAGGCAGTGCTGCTATGATCAACAACGGGGTAGTAGCAGTTATGATCCAGGCAGTGGCTTTCAGCGCCGAAGTGCGCTGGACCAGACGCTTCAGCAATACGGTATAAGTCGCCCAACTGATGGTTGAACAAAGCACCAACAGGTTCCCCAGTACTGTTCGCCTATCGATCGCCACCCTATTGTTAGCGCCAGTAAGGAGGAGAAAAATGCCCAGGAAGGAAAGGAAAATGCCTGTCCAATTTCGGCCACTAAGCTTTTCTGCTTTGGTCAAGGTACTCACAAGCGCTACAAAGATGGGTGAAGTGGAAAGGAGAAGTGATGTGCTGCTCGCACTGCTACGTGCAAGACCATGAATGAACAGGACTTGATAGATAAAGTTGCCAATGAAACTCAGCAGCAAAACTAACCCCAAATCGCGGCGGGCGATGGTCAGATCACGTTCTATCAACCAGGCTAGTATCAAAGTGAGCACCGAAGCTCCAGCAAAGCGCAGGGCATTGAAGGCCATTGGCGTCATCTCCATCAACGCCGACTTGACCACCGTGAAATTGGCGCCCCAGATAACGACCATGGCTAGCAATGCGATATCCATGAAGCCAAAGGTATGTGACTTATCCATTTCGTGCAGCCTTATATTGCAGTGATTCAACTAGAATGTGAACTGCTTCCTCTGGTGTATTGGCCAGTTGCAAGTACTGCAAATCATCTGGACGAAGGATCAATGCATCAGTGCAAAAACGGAGCAGGCCGTACCAAGGGTCACTCAACAGGATGAACGGCCGTGGGGGGATGGAGTGGGTTTGCATCATGCTCCAGACCGTACTGACTTCGGTTAGCGTACCCACCCCTCCTTTCAGAGCAATGAACCCCTGACCCATCTCAATAATCGTGCGGAGACGCTCTAGGAACGTGGCTGTTCGCACCTCCTTGTCTAGCCACGCATTCGCTTTCATGTGCGCGAACCAACTGGTCGTCACTCCGATGACTAAACCACCAGCCTCTTTGGCTCCGCGGCTTACTGCTTCCATCACCCCACCATACCCACCATTGCACACCGCCAGCCCTGCCTTTGCCAAAAGTGCGCCTACTACCCTAGCCTCCTCATACGCAGAGCTGCCGCGTTCGACCTGCGAACTACCAAATACAGACACGACGTTGACTACTTCGCTCATATCCGCCCCTTCTAGATCATATCAAATATCAACGATTGTTTTGCTGGTCCACAGTTTGGACGGCATTTTGCTGCAGGCTTCAGTCCTATCCATGGTCATTGCTTGTCCAGTCGCTCGCGGTAGTCCCGCAAAAGGCCAATGCCCCAATCAATGGCAAAATACGCCTCACTGCGCAGGACGGGGTCAGCGCCAGGCAGCAATAGCTTGCCCTTGCAAATAATGCGGTAAGCATCCAATGCCTGTTCATGCAACGCCTCGAGGCCATCTGGAGGCTCGATGGATTGCAATGCCTGCAGAATCCTAGCCACTTCATCGGGCGACATGTCGTAGATGCGCAGGATTACATCATCCGAAGTATATTTCATCGTCAGCATCATATAAATGGCATGGGCATCCGGAGTAGGAAGTGGCACGACTGTGGGTATTGTTTGCTGCTTACAACCAGCTAGCAGCAAAACAGCCAATGCCAGAAGCCAAAAACGGCTATTTCCTCTAAGGCATTTGCTCAAGAGCCCTTCCTTCTATACCGCTTTGACGCGCTTGATTTCGAAAACCACGGGATTCTGGGCATCTGGGCAGGCATGTGTCGCTACATCTTTGTGCTCTGCAGCCAACCAGGGGAAATCAGCACCATAACGCATAGCAAAGACCTTGGGCAGAAAGCTGTACAAGGCACTTATGCAGATCCGTCCGTTAATGGTCTCGCCATCGAAAGTGATCTGGTCGCCGACCTGATGGCCAAAACGGCAGGTACCATTCACCGCTCGCACAGTCACGATAATTTTATATGGCTCAAATGTGGTAGCCTGGCCTAATGGGGGAGTGAATATGGCCAGCAATAGCAGATCTGTTTGGCCAGTGTTCTTGACGCCGTGCACCACCCCGGGCTTGGCATGCGCGCAGGAGCCAGGATAGCAAGGCACAAGCCGCTCTTCGACACAAAAGGCTCCTTCTCCAGAAAGCACATAAAAGGTCTCTGCTGAATGTTCATGTATGTGCGGCGAAATCTCAGCGCCGGGAGTGATACGCACCAATTTCGCTTCGAGGTCATTGCTTATTTCGTTGCCCACTAGGGTTTGGGTATATACCCCAGCACAGGTCCGATGAGGCGCCCAGGCTAGGGATTTCGTATCTACAATGTGGAGTTCTGCCACGTTCTCACTTCCTTTCTCGATCGCAACTTGCTGCTCGTAAAATGATGTACAAAACAGCCAGAAATTCGCTTCGTGACCCTGCACCTGGATTATACCCTGCCTAACCTTGACAGCAAAGCTCCCCTCGCTTGATTAGATTGTATCATACACGGCAAGGTTAGCTCCTATACCGCTGAAAACTGGTCATGCACGCTCGATCGATGTGCTTGGGAGCAATTCCTTAGGGTTCTGTATCAATTGATTTGGCATGCCACTTGTGATACAATGTTTTCATCTAGCCTTCTGCAAGGAGGAAAGCATGCCTGGCAAGACCCTATGCCGATACCTGTTGACGATTGTATTCATACTGTCCACTGTTGCTTGCCACATCGCCACTCCCACACCAACCGTACAGCCCACAGCGATCCCAACGCGCAAATGGACAGGGCCCAAGCCACTCATCGCGCAGAATTTCGAGCGCTGGACAGAACAACCGCCCACCATGGTTGACCTGACTATATTGTGGGGACCCTACATGTCCGAAAGAGAGTGGGGTAACCCGCGAGAAGCTGTGGATGGGAATGGCTGGGGCCTCACCTACGAGATGGCCATGGATACCAAGTACCGGTATGGCGAGGATGGCATAGCTGGCTGGACTGATCTGCAAGAGACAATCTGCTTCGCCTTTGGCTTCTGGGATGAGCGGCAGCCCTATGTCACAGAAAGGCTCTACGGACTGAGCAATCCGGAGGGCAAATACGGGGAAACCATCCTGGAGCAGCGCATTTTCTGGGAGAACACCCCTACCCATAGCTATGCCCGTTATGAATATCACTACCCGCGCGAAAAACCCAACTTCACCGTGGACATCACGTACGCCAAGCGTAACAATCAGACCACGCTGGTACAGGTCAAGGTAACTGCAACGGAAGCGGGTATATTGCATCTTCTTCCCCTTGTCTGGCTGCGCGGCGATGGGTATGTACAACGATTGGATTGGAACGCTTATGACGTGGCTTACAATGGCGGCCACTTTGTAGTCAAGACAGCAGCCGCACCGTCAAGCTGGCAAATCTCATCCAATGCCACGGGCAAAAAAGGCGATTTCAACCGCGCCATGACCAAGAACAAGCAACTGGCCAATGCGGGTGAAGGCAACCGCGCCGCATGGGATCTGGCCTTATCCTTGCAAGCAGGAGAATCACGAACGGTGTACCTGGCACTAGCCAACGCGGCGAGCACAAACGAGGCAGAGCGCAATGCAGATGCTACATTAGCCAACGCTCAAGCCATCCTCGCCAAGCGACAATCTGAGGCTGAGGCGTTGTACCGAAACGAAGTAACGGAGCACCAGGATGTCTACCGCTATGCTCTGATGAATCTCCTGTGGAACAAGATGTACTATGAATACGATGGTTCATTTGAGTCGCATTGGAGTGGGAAAGTAGATATCCATAACGTAGTACTTGTGCCGGACAAGTGGGAATTCCCCTGGCCCGCAATGTGGGACACTTGCTTTCAGGCCAAGGTCGCCACGCTGACCGACATCAACGTAGCGAAAGATGATTTGCTGCTCTTCCTCAGTCCACGTTGGCAGACTGACACTGGCCATGTGCCGAATGTGGAGTGGGACCTCGATGCTGAAACGCCTCCCCTCTTCGCCTGGGCTGCCTGGGAAATCTACAAGACCGACGGAGATCGCTATTTCCTCGAGCGCATCTTTCCCAGGCTTGAGAAGCACTACTCCTACTGCCGCAGGGCTTTTGACGAAGATGGGGACGGCTTGTATACAGGCGGGTTCATGGGCATGGACAACATACCGCGCCCGAGTGGGCCCGACGTGGAACAAGCCGATACTTCCGCTTGGATGGCTTTCTTCGCCAAGCACATGAGCGCTATTGCCCAAGCGCTAGGCTACGCGAACCGGGTGGAACAATACGAGAGCGATTATGTCACGCTGGTACAGCATATCAACAGCCAGTTGTGGAATGAGGAAGATGGTTTCTATTACGACCGCGATGTAAATGGCCCACTGCGCATCAAGTCGTATGTTGGTTTGATTCCACTCATCGCCGGTGTGCCTGATGAAGAGCGCGCCAAGCGTGTACTCGCCCATCTGAGCAACCCCTATGAGTTCTGGTCTGACTATGGTATCCGCAGCATGGCGCGCAATGAGACGATTTACGAGGCAGGCTACTCTAGTTCTGGTTGGAAAAACTCCAATTGGCGAGGCCCCATCTGGATACCCATCAACTACTTGCTGGTACAGGCGCTGAGCACCTATGATGCCACTCTGGCTGAACAGTTGCGCGAGAACCTGGTCCACACCGTGGAACGAGAATGGCAAGCCACGCACCACTTCTTCGAGTACTATCATGGCGAAACTGGCAAAGGTCTCGGCGCCGACCACCAAACCGGCTGGACTGCCCTTGTAGCCAACCTCGTCCAAGAGCGCTGGGGACGGTAAACAAAACCCCAAAGGTTCGACGAACCTTTGGGGTTCTTCTTACTCCTTCGCTCTCGGCACGCCTGGCATGAACTTCAGGGCAGTGCGCCGCTTGGCCTGGGATTTCATCTCCAATTCCTGAGAGGCCATCTCTAGAGAAATCAGCTTTTCCACCGCCGCAATCCAGGCGCCAGACTTGATGGGTGTATGGCGCACGCGGTGCCGCCTGACTAACAAAGCCTCCGGCACTGGACAGACTTGCGTACAGGCGCCACAGTAGAGACAAAATCGGTCATCGAGAATGAGATTACCATCTTTCATGAACAGAGCATGAGTGGGGCAAATGTCCGCACAAGCCTGACAGCCCGGTGGGCAGAGGCTTCTCTCTAGACGGATGATACCCTCAAAGGGATGGGTAACCTGGAAAGTTTCCGGGCTGACAACCTCGCATTGCTTGCAGTAAATGCAGTTGCTCGTATCTACTTGCATGCTCTCAACTGCAGTGACCTTCCGCCCCTTACGCTTGGCCTCTACAGTAATGACATCGGTCGGGCAAGCCTCAACCACCGTATCCGCTAGCTCCGGAGGCAGTCTCGCCCCATCCCATTTGATTTCCTTGACTAGCACTGGGAAAACCTCATATTCCCAGACCGGGATGCGCACTTGTCCGTCTACCAGCATATTCAAGGCGTTTACCGGGCAAACCACCACGCACTCCCCGCAGAAGTTGCACTTCTGGGGATCAATGTCTACGGCTGGGCGTTGAACCAACCGTCCATTCTCAAGCACCCCGCGTGCCAATGTAATAGCTTCTTTAGGACATACAGCCACGCACAGATCGCAACCTACACATCTCTGCCGGTCCAATTCCAGCAAATGATGGCGCGTGATCATTTTGCGTTCCAAACGCAAAGTGGCTTCATCGGATAGCTTGATGGTCGTACCGCGTTTCATGCACTCCTCCAGAGTATAAAGATGATCCAAAAAGTCCCATGCCATAATAATAGTTAAGCATGGCTTCCCAGCTCGCTGTTTTCTGGATCATCTTAGTATTCTTGGGGCAAGCCCTCCAGTTGAGCATAGCTAAAAACTGGCCCATCCTTACACACATAATATGGCCCAATATTGCAACGTCCACATTTGCCTATGCCGCATTTCATGCGTCGTTCCAAAGAAGAATAGATACGTTCTGGTGGGAATCCAAGAGCAGTGAGCTTGGGCATGGTAAAGCGAATCATAACTGGCGGGCCACAAATAACGGCATATGCATCCTTGGAACTCGGCGCCACACGTTCGACTACGTCTGGCACAAAGCCCACATGTTTTGTCCAGCCAGGCACCGCCTGGTCAATCGTGAGGTATACTTTGACGTCCTCGCGCTGTTCCCAGGAAGCCAGGTCTTCCTTGTACAGGAGCAATCCCGGCTGACGGGCACCATAGATAATGGTGATATCCCGAAAACGGGGGCGGTGCAGCGGGTCCAAGATGTATTTAGTCAAAGCACGCAAAGTGGTAAAAGCAAAGCCACCGCCAATTATCACCACGCTATGTTCTTCGAACTTTTCGAGAGGGTAGCCATTTCCCAAAGGTCCACGCAAGCCCACAATTTCACCTTCTCCCATATTGTGTAATGCAGTGGTGAGGACTCCTGCCTTGTTCACAGTGAATTTAAGCGGGCCTGGCTCGGTCGGGGACGAAGCAATTCCAAAGGGGGCTTCACCCTTACCAAATACGGAAATCTCGCAGAACTGACCTGGGCGGAAGCGAAAGCCCGCAGCATCCTTCTCGTGCACGAACGACAGCTCAAACGTTTTCAACATGTTGTCGTCAGTCTCGATATGCACACGTTCGATGCGCATAGGAACCGGTAAGTACGGATTAGTTGGGGCTTTAACCGATACCTCAAAGGTTTCTACAGATGTCATCAAGCCGCTCCTAACTGCACAAGTATCTGACGAATGTCAAGATTCACGGGACACAATTGGACACAACGCCCACAACCCACGCAACCGATAACGCCCTGGTTGACCAGGTAATAGTCAAATTTATGCATCAGACGCTGCCGTGTTCGTTCCTTCCCGCTGGGTCGAGGGTTGTGCCCCGATGCTTCCAGTGTGTAGATACAATACTGGCAGGTATCCCAATTGCGGACACGTTGGCCACAGGAAGAGGTGCCCTCATCCACAATGTCGAAGCAGTGGCAAACGGGACAAAGAAACGTACATACGCCGCAACCCAGGCAAGTGGCTTGTACCTCATCCCAGAAGGGATTGTTGATCATCGCATCCAAACGCTGTTTGATCGCCTCCATATTCATGGGTGGAGGCAAGTGCTTAAGTGCTGTCTCCTCTATGGCTCTGGCCGCTTCCAAATCTTTGTCGCTCGCTGGATGAAACCACGATGCTTGGAGCAGTTTCTTGCCCTTCTGTGTAAGGGCTTCTGCCAGATAGGCATCCCCAAGGTCTGTGAGAAAAACATCCACTCCTTCCTTCTTAAATGGCCCTCCCCCGACTGACGTGCAGAAACACGTGCTCAGTGGTCGGTTGCAACCAATGCCAATAATGGTTGTCTTGTCCCGCTTGTTTGCGTAGTAGACATCACGCACATCTGGGGTATTGAACACGGCGTCCTGCACCAACAATGCCTGGACATCGCACGGTCGAACTCCCCATAAGATTCGCTCACCTTCCACTGTATCTAAGGGTCGCAGCTGAAGGTCACTTGCGGTTCTAACATACTGAAATAGCGTTTCAGTTTGGGGGAAGAACACTCCTTTGGGCGGCTCACGCGTTACCAGGCAATCCCAGACTATATCGTCCGGCGAGGCGATCTGGCGATAAGCTACATAGTTAGCCACCCTTGTCGGTGCATAGACGGCATAGTCCTTCAATAACTGGGCGAGCCATTGGTTAATGTCTGCTTTAGCAATCTTTTTGTTCATAAATACCCCGCTGTACAATGACTTGCAACGACTCCGTTCAATATTTCACGATCTCTAGCCTGTAAAATCAGGGTCTTTATCAGGTCGAAACACAGCCAGAGGTGGTAGCTCGCCTACCACCAGACCAGTTTCAAATCCGTATAATTCTCGTACGTCTTTATTCAACTTGCCATTGAGATATACCAAGTCTATCTCCATAGGGCAAGCACGTTCACAAGCGCCACAATCCACACACCGTCCTGTCAGATGATAGGCACGGCCTATCTGCCAACCCTGCAAACCGGCTGGGGTAGCGCCAGACTCGATCCATCGTGGTGTAGTGTGATCTACGAAGCATTCCTCACAATAGCACATGGGACAAGCCTGGCGGCAAGCGTAGCAGCGAATGCAGCGCTCTGCTTCAGAGGCAAAGTATGCTGCCCGTTCGGCAGGAGATTTCCTCTCCATCTCTCGCACATAGACGTATGGATCCTCTGACCATATCGCAACCGGCTCCGCCAGCAACACATCGTATAACACTGGGTTGGGGTGCACACATGCTGCACAGGAGCGATACAACACCTCTGAGCGAGGCATGCGCAAGGAAAAACTTTCGCCCTCGACAATAACCTCCTCGCCCTCCTCGCGGGCAGCAAGCACTTCGCCCGGCGCGCGACGCGCCACGATGCGCCGATCCACCATACCCCGACAGGGAATGCCCAAAATGTAAATCTTTTCCCGCTCCAACTGATGCTCAGTAATCAGAGCAACAATGGAACGGCTATCACAACCTTTAGCGACAATCGCTACCTTTTTGTTCCTCAGTCCGCGTAGATAACGCGCCAAATTGTTCTCGCAGAAGGAATTCCATATTAAGCGTTCTACATCTGCAGCCTTGCGGACAAAGAACGGGGCAGCGCGGAGAGGCAATGTCCCCTTTGTAAAGCCAATGACGACATCTACCTCGCCCGCTTCCAATAGCCGCCTGGCTTCTCGTTGAATCGCTTCAGTGAGCTCCTGCATGATGATCCTCTTATCCTTATGAAATTACATCGGACATGGGACAACTTCACGGGTGGTCAGCGCTTGCACTGGGCCTAGATTACGCACATCTTGAAGTAGACTTTCCACGAGACTGGGCAATTTCCCCCGATCTGTTTCGCCCAGCCAAGCCAATTGCACCCGCTTTTGCTCCAGCCCTACATACTCAAGAAAGTTTTTCAGGGTAGCAAATTTACGGCGCGCTAAATAATTGCCCTCTTTGTAATGGCAACGCCCTGGTTCGCAACCCACGACGAGAATGCCATCAGCACCATATTGGAATGCCGACATGAGCATAAGCGGGTTCACGCGTCCGGAACAAGGCACCTCCACAAGATACACGTTCTGTGGAAAAGCAAGGCGCTGTGTCCAGTCTGAATCCGATTTCAGAGACCATTGGCACAGGAAAACGACGATCTTGGGTTGCCATTCACTCATGCCGCCACCTCTAGCAGTTTTTGTTGAACGCGCTGTAACAGCATCTCGTCGCTATAATCAAGCAGGTCAATGGAGGCTGAGCGACAGGAAGCAGCACACACACCACAGCTCATGCATAGTGTGGTATTTACCTGAGCTACCGTCTTTTCATGGCCCAGCACCCGCTTTTTCACCAATTCCACCGCATCATATGGGCATACTTCGACGCAAAGCCCACAGCCCACACAAGTACGCTCGTTGACCCGTGCTACTGGGCCGGGTGGAGAATAGCCTTCGCGCAGGGCAATAGTGCGAAAGGCCTTGAAGAGGTCAGAGATGCGAATGCCCTGCGGACAGTGCCTATAGCAATCATCACACGCTGAGCAGCGCCAGATCACATGGCTGCTCAGTACCTCTTTACGCATGCCCAATATAGCCATGCGCAGGATACGCCGTGGGTTATAGTCTGGGTAATGACGACGGATCAGACAGGTAGCCATGCACGTCCCGCAGGAATAACAGCGTATCAGGTTCTCTCCACCCGGCTCGGCCATTACCTCATCTTTAAAACCTGGATCATACTGGCTAAGACGTTGCACTTCTTCAGCTCCTCCGCTTGCTAGATTGCCGGGCGTTAAGCGACTGTCTTTTCAATAGCCTTGGCCACGTCTGGAATCTCGGGCAAACGACGCAACCGCCGCTCTAGCTCTGGACGTACTCTTTCATTCTCTTCTTTGAGCGCCTGAGGATCGAATGATCTGAGCACCTCATCCATCTCACGGATCACCTGGGCATATTTGGCGCCCTCTGCTGCGGAGATCCATTCCACACGGAAACGCTTAGGTGAGATGCCAATTTCTTCCAGACGCTTTGCTAACCGCTCAAAACGCTCTGCCGCCACTCTTTGCCCCGTAATATAGTGGCAGTCTTGTGGGTGACAGCCAGAGACCAACACCATACCCGCCCCTAGCCGGAATGCCTCGTAGACAAAGTCCTGATCCTGACGTGCGGAACACATCACGCGAATGCCTCGAGAGGAAGCGGGGTACTCAAAATGACTGGTTCCAGCGTTGTCTGCACCGCCATAGCTACACCAGTGGCACATAAATGCAATAATCTTTTTCTCCGGTTCTTTGGCCAGCAGAGCATGCAACTGGGCAATGATCTGGGCGTCTGTGAAGTGCATCTGAGTAATAGCATTATGCGGGCATTCGGCCACACAGCCGCCGCAGCCGTGGCATTTCGCAGGCATGACCTCTGCCGCTTTGCCCTGCTCCACGACAATCGCATTATAGGGACATTTGGTTGCACAGATGCCGCATTTCTTGCCCTGAGCAGAGATACAGCGATCCTCCCAAACGTGAGCTACTATGGGCTCTATCTCCCATTTTTCGGCATTGAGAATGCGCGCGGCCCGGGCTGCAGCACCACTGCCTTGTGCTACACTAGCAGGGATATCCTTCGGCCCTTGAGCGGCGCCTGCCAGGAAGACACCATCGGTGGGTGAGTCAACCGGACGCAGCTTGGGGTGATATTCCATGAAGAATCCGCCTGGGCTGCGGCTGATATTCAGTATGGAACTCATGTGCTCGGTATCCAGTCGTGGCACAGCCGCTGTAGATAAGACTACCAACTCCGTTTCTAACTCAATCACCTGTCCCAGACCTACATCTTCAGCCTGGATGAACAGGTTGCCGGTTCGGGGATCTTCGGTAATAATAGAAGGACGCCCTTGGATGAAACGAATGCCCATCTCACGCGCTCGTCGGTAGAATTCCTCATAGCCCTTGGCAGGCGTGCGGATGTCCATATAGAAGATGGTGATGTCAGCGTCCGGATAGGTCTGCTTCCACTGCACTGCATTCTTGATTGTATACATGCAGCAAAAGCCAGAGCAGTACAGATTGAAGCGCTCATCGCGCGAGCCAACGCATTGGATGAAAGCTATCTTCCGAGGCAACTTCTTGTCCGAGGGGCGTATAATCTGGCCCGCGGTTGGCCCGGCGGAATTGCTGATGCGTTCCAACTCCAGCGTAGTGATGACGTTATCGTAGCGACCATAACCATATTCGGTAACTTCAGAGGGATCGAAACTGTCAAAGCCGGTCGCAACGATAATACTGCCCACATCTAACCATCTCTGCTTCGGCTGCTGGCTAAAGTCAATCGCATCCAATTTGCCACAGGCATCCACACACTTGTAGCACTTGATGCAGTGATCTATGTCAATGACATATCGCAATGGGACAGCCTGGCTTTGTGGGATGTAAATCGCCTTGCGTGGTGCTATACCTTCCTCGAACTCATTAGGCACTTCAATGGGGCAGACAGGCGCACAGGCACCGCAGCCGTTGCAGCGATCCATGTCCACATAGCGTGGCTTTTCCTCCACCAGGACCTTGAAGTTGCCGATAAAGCCCTCGACTCGTTTCACCTCGGTATAGGTGAGGAGTTCGATATTCGGGTGACGCGACGCGTCAACCATCTTGGGGGCCAATATTCAGATGGAACAGTCCATTGTAGGGAAGGTCTTGTTGAGTTGAGCCATCCTTCCCCCGATGCTCGGCTCCTTTTCAACCAGGTAGGTCATAATGCCCATATCGGCCAGGTCGAGCGCTGCGCTAATTCCAGCGATGCCACCACCGATGACCATCGCTGCCTTGGTAACAGGCACCTCGATCATGTCCAGGGGTGTCAGGAAACGAGCTTTAGCCACCGCCGCCGCGACCACTTCCTTGGCTTTTTGCAGAGCTGCATCAGGTTCATGTGAATGCACCCACGTATCCTGCTCCCGGATGTTAGCCATCTCGAACAGGAACGGATTCAACCCTGCCTGGGCGACACAAGCTCGGAAAGTGGGCTCATGCAGTCGAACAGAGCAGGCAGCTACGACGACACGGTTGAGGTTGTATTTCTGAATATCCTCCTGGATCTGTCGCTGACCAGGATCCGAGCATGTATAAAGTTGGTCTGTGGCAAAGACCACATCCGGCAAAGTGAACGCATACTCCGCCACTGCCTTGGGATCAATGACACCCCCGATGTTCGATCCACAGTGGCAAACGTATACACCGATTCTCAAATCCCCATTTTCGCTCATCTACTTCCCCTTGCAAAAACTTTCCACTTCGTGGCACTTTTCACACGAAGTGGCGGACAAGGCGTCTCCGCTTCATCCGCCACTCCCTTGTTTCGTTTTGTTCAACTACCTATAAGCTCTTGCAGCAGTTTGCTGACGACCTCGCGCCTGGTCTTCTGCGCCACGACTTCCGGAGCACTCAGGGAAAGCGCCTTCTTTTCGCAGTACAACACGCACTGTGGCTCACCCAGATCAGCACAGAGATCGCAAATCTCAACTTTCTTCGTGGCAGGGTTGAGCAGAATTGCGCCAAAGTCGCAAGCCTCGATGCACCAGCCACAGCCATCGCACTTGTCCTCGTCCACCCGAATAATACCTCTCTCGGGATCTTGCGTCAGTGCGTTGCGCGGACAGGCCAGGACACAGGGGGCATCATTGCACATGCGACACGACACGGACAGCATGACAATAGGCTCGATACGCACATTGCGAATGCGCGAAAGGGCTGGGTCAAAAACCTGGTGTTTCGTCATAGAGCACGCGAACTCGCAATCTCCGCAACCCACACACTTGTCGGGGTCGCAAACAATGTGTTGAAATTGTTTCTCCATCTTAGACTCCTATATCCTCAGCGATGTCATCCAATCCCAGGGAAATAAGTTTTTCCTTGGGAATGAGTCCTTCTGGTGTCCAGCCACGTGCCTCATAATAGGACTGGAGCATCATGCGCAGGTCATCCTCTTTCACATAAGCCCCCTTGGAGCCTCCAGAAGGCAAGGGATCCTTGAGCCAGCGTGGCGGAAGCCAGTCATCCTCCTTTGTCCAACCTTCGCGAATGTTGAATGCTTTCTTCAGGTTCCAGGATCGCTCCGTCAGCTTGTGCAGGTCCTCAGAAGTCATAGCGATGCCGGTTGTATAGGTGTACAGTTGAGGAATCTCGGTCCAAATGTCTTTGAAACAGCCTCGAATGAACTTGCAGAACATCATGATGTCAAAGACACCAGCGAACTCTTCTGTCTCCTTAGCTAGCCGCCCCCGTTCAGGGCCAGCTTTCAAGCGGTCCACTTCTCCCTTTGCGTCTGGTTCATAAGCAAGAGAGCGGTTGTGGCAGGGGCCTCGCGTGCCCACGGCGCAGCCCACGGCGAAGGTTTGCATGCCTCGTGCATCATAGCCGCAGCATTCCAAGCCCTTCACATGCATGGCAAAATGTTCTGAACCTTTGCCCACCTTGGCTGCTGCACGCTTGACGCCTTCGGCCAACAGATCGCCAATTCCTTCACGGTACGCGATTTTGCGCACCAGCTCAACCACAGCACGATCATTGCCCCAGACCGGTTCTAGGCCATCAAAGTCTTCTTTGGTGAGGATGCCACGCTGGAAGCATTCCATGGCCCAGGAGATGGTTACGCCAGTGCTCATGGTATCCATACCGTACCTATCGCAGCGATCAATAGCCGCAATGATAGCAGCCATAGAATCTATGCCACAGTTGGGTCCCAGAGCGAACAGGGATTCGTAATCAATCGAGGTCCTCGCTCCAGCGTAACTCCCTTCCTTCACGTGTGTGATCTGCTCACAGGCGATGGGACAGCCAGCACAGGCCACAGCCTTTTCCGTGTAATGTTCGTGCATGTACTCGCCGCTGACTTTCTCAGCGCCCTCAAATTCTCCCTGCTGGTAGTTTCGAGTAGGCAGAATGCCCAACCGATTCATATTCAACACATTCGAGGGCGTGCCTAGGATGCGGTATTTTTCCGTCTTGGTTGTCTGGGCTAATTCGTTCAGTTTCTTGCAAGCCGCGAGCAAATTCTGAGGATCAGCCACTCGGACGGATTTGGTGCCCCGGATCGCGAGAGCTTTCACCAACTTGGCTCCCAAGGCTGCGCCTGGTCCAGTTCGTCCTGCCTGGCGTCCACGGTCATTGGTCAGGTTGGCAAAACGCACTAGGCGCTCGCCCGCAGGGCCTACGGTGCAGGCGCGAACACGCTCATCGCCCACTTTGGCACGGATTGCTTCCTCCGTTTCAAAAGTCTCCATACCCCATAGGTCTGAGGCATCGTTGAAATAGACTGCATCATCGTCCACGAAAATCCAAATGGGACGATCCGCCTTGCCCTTGACAACGATGCCATCATAGCCGGCTCGTTTCATCGCTGCGGCAAAATAACTGCCGGCCAGACAATCGCCGAGGAATCCGGTCAACGGGGATTTGGTGGCCACTGCATACTTGGTTCCCACGGGAACCATCGTGCCCGAGAAAGCGCTGTTGGCAAAACAAACTGCATTCTCTGGACCTAGTGGGTCTGCACCTTTTGGGATGTTCTCGTAGGCTAGCCGCGAGGCCATGCACACACCGCCAACATACTTCCTCAACCACTCCTCGTCTACGCGCTGCACGTGCGTCTTGCGTTCAGATACATCGATGTGTAAGATCTTGCCCCAATACATGACTTTATCCTCCTGCCTCCACAAAGAGTAATAGTAATCGTTCCCCTTCCTTGGGTTGGTACTCTAAACTGCGTGGAACGTGTCGTGCGTTGACATTGAAAAAGTAAGGCGATTCCAATTCGTAACTGTTGGGATCAATCAGATCCCCCAAAAAGGCCGGGAACTTGGCTGCCAATGCCTTAACAACATCACGCAGCGTAGCCCCCGCCGGTACTTGCACCGTGGTTTCTTTGACCCCGCTTAAACGCCGCGGAAGACCAAAAAACTCAACTGTGAACTCCATAGCCTGACTCGCCTTCCTCGGGTTACCTACCTCAAAACGCAGCCTGGTGAACTTTTGTATCCACCATTGATAGAGCATTTATGGCAACTAAGCGCTAACTCCACTGTTTATCTGGAGTTATATCATCATTTTACTACGATTTGTTGAATTGTCAAAATCTTTCCTAGGGGAAAACGCAGCAGAATGCCCTGTTGGGAAAGTTATATACTGTATCGCCAGCCGATCCACTATCATCATGATTAAGCCACATACCACAAACCCTGATAGCTACTGGCAAAATAAGGTACAGAAGGATAAAGATCACAAAGCATGATTTAGCACAAACATTGTGCCTATGATAAAGCACCCTGTGATCTCGAACTTGGCGCATGCATTATAGCCCAAATTTCGGAAAATGCAAACAAAACAAGCAATTCCTCGCCTTCAATTGGCCAAAAGGGGATTTGTCACTAGAATAAAGTAGTATATTTACTGCCCATGGAGTTGCTATGGATTTGTTAAGCGAGTTAAATCCCGCGCAAAGAAAGGCTGTAGAAGCATTGCACGGCCCTGTGTTGATTTTGGCAGGACCTGGGTCGGGCAAAACCCGCGTGCTCACGTATCGCATTGCCTATCTCGTGAAGCAATGCGGTATAGACCCCTATAACCTGATGGCGGTTACCTTTACCAACAAGGCAGCCAAGGAGATGCGTGGTCGATTGGAAAGACTGATCGGGCAGCAGCAATTGGAGCGTCTGACCATTGGCACATTCCATGCCATCTGCGCCCGCATCTTGCGCCGCGAAGCGCAAACGTTGGGTTTGCCTTCCAACTTCATCATCTATGACCAAGATGATCAAGTCGGTCTCATTCGGCAAGCGCTGCGCGAACTCAATCTGGACGAGAAACTGTACCGTCCAACGGCTATTCAGGCTGCCATCTCCAAAGCAAAGCGCGCTTTGCTGACGCCCGAGCAATACAATCCACCCACTTATTGGCACGAAATCGTCGCACGGGTGTACAGCCGTTACTGGGAACTGCTCCGTGCAAACAGCGCCTTGGATTTCGATGATCTCTTGATGCTCGCCGTTCAATTGTTCACCGAACACCCCACGATACGACAGAAATATCAGCACCGCTACGTATACGTCTTAGTGGACGAATTTCAGGACACAGACAATGCCCAGTACGAGTGGTTAAGGCTGCTGACTGCTGAACACAAAAACCTCTTCGTCGTTGGAGATGAAGACCAGAGCATCTATGGATGGCGTGGAGCCGACTTTCGCAACATTCTCCGCTTTCGTAAGGACTATCCAGAAGCACAGGTGGTGCTTTTGGAACAGAATTACCGTTCAACGCAAAACATCCTCGATGCTGCCAGGCACGTTATTGCCCTCAACACCCAACGCACGGATAAGAAGCTGTGGACCAACAATGAAACGGGTTTGCCCATTATTGTTCATGAGGCCTACGACGAGCAAGAAGAAGCCGAGTTTCTCGTGAGTGAAATCGAAAACTTGGTAGCAAAGCGCATGGTCTGTCTAAGTGATTGCGCGGTAATGTATCGGACCAATGCCCAATCTCGTGTGTTAGAAGATGCCTTTGTCCGCCACGGATTACCCTACAAACTCGTCGGGGCTACTCGCTTCTATGAACGCCGTGAAATCAAAGACGTGCTAGCTTACTTGCGCTTGATCCATAACCCCTACGATGACATCAGCTTGAAACGTATCTTAAACGTGCCACCACGCGGCATTGGCGATAGGACAAGAGAAACCCTCGAAAAGTGGGCCGAAGCGAACCACATCCCTTTGTACACCGCGTTGCAACTGCTGAAACAAGGACAGGAGACGTCCGCATCCAGCCAGGATACACTAACACAGGAAGCCCTATCCACTCCTATGTCATTGCCTTTCGATAGCCGCAGTGCCAAGAACCTACTTTCCCTCCTGGACCTGCTCGATCATCTCCTCGCTATCCGCGGCGAGAGCAGCGCGCTCCAGCTTCTGGACAGGCTCCTGGCAGATTCGGGGTACAGTGAATATATCCGGGACGGCACTGAGGAAGGTGAGGAACGATGGGAAAACATCCAGGAATTGCGTACCGTAGCTCAAGAATACGCTCATCTGCCACCCGATACCGCTCTAACTACTTTCCTCGAGGATGTGGCGTTGGTCTCGGATGTGGACAATCTGCGCGAAGAGACCAATGCCGTCACACTGCTTACCTTGCACATGGCCAAAGGGCTTGAGTTCGACACCGTGTTTATCGCTGGCTTCGAGGAGGGCATATTGCCCCATAGCCGCTCCCTAGAGGAACCTGAAGAAATGGAAGAGGAGCGCCGCTTGTGCTATGTAGGTATGACGCGGGCCAAATGCCGTTTATATCTGGTCTATACCTTCCGCCGCACACGTTTTGGCAACCAGGCAACGAGTCAGCCCTCTCGTTTCCTGCGCGATATCCCCAGCCGCTTGATAAAAGGGGCTATTATTCCGGCCCCAGCCCGCCTGAAAGCCGATCTCGGACAGGCTTCACCCGCTAGACAGACATCCGGCTCCTTCCATCCGGGTGATCGTGTGCGGCATCCTCAATTCGGTGAGGGCATCGTGGTCAACAGCCAGATGCAAGGCCAGGATGAGGAAGTAATCGTTGCCTTTGCTGGCAAGGTCGGTATCAAACGCTTGCTGACCAGCTTTGCTGCATTGAAACTCATTGACCGGCCAGAGTGAAGCAAAAGGGGGGAATGATGCGCGCATCATTCCCCCTGTGCTGATTCTGGGCAGAAACTCATTACGGCGGAGTCAATTGCTCAAACTCCCTTAGAAGGCGTATCAGTTCTTGCAGCTTCCTTTCCAACTCGATAATCTTGGCCTCCAACGCTGCTAGTCGATCCTCTGGACGCTCGGTGAAAATCAGACTTCCAAATAGCTCAGGCCGACTACTGGTAGTCGTCCCCTCCCAAATCAGGTATGCATCCCAGTTTCCCCCATCATCATCGTCGTGTATGCCAATCGTGAATCCCATTACTGTGCCTGAGATAGGAATACCAGGCAGCAACTGAGAGATGGGGATGGCGACCTCGATGTCATATCCCTCTTTGGTTCCCAGGACAACCGCCTTGATGTTCGTAGTCGGTACACCTCGATCCGTAATGCGGCCATCCACGACGATGGTGTATTGGTGGTCATCCCACCCCCAGGCATACTGGTCATAAAGTCCGTCTAGTCCGATTTCCACTCCATCGTCACGCCAGACATCGGTGCTATCTGCCATGACAACATCGTCTTTGACTTGTATGGCAAAATACAGCGTGTTGTTATCCCAACCGCTGCGGATTATAGCGCTGAGGTCGTTCACACTATCTATGCGGCCTGAAAACGAATAGGCTGTATTCCGGTTGAGATCGATGCTCTCAAGAGCTGGCCAATCGCTCAATAGACCATCAATTACGGGCGGAGCGATCAAACGCGCGCTGTACAGGCTTCTCGTGGAGGTAGCCTGAAGGGCGGAGGCAGGGTGAATAATCACAGTAGAAGTACCCTCTTTCGCACTCGCTCCCAATAACCGCAGCCCAATGACGAGAGTGGCTATCACCATAATCAAAATGATCGCTACTTTTCTCATTGGTTCTCTCCTCTGTTCGATAAGGAAACCTGACTATTCATCTCTCTACTTTCTTTATCGTTCAAACTGACTCAAGCGCCTGAAGATATCTATAATCCTCGCCAGCAATTCTTGCACAATGCCCACGCGTCTTTCCATATCTGCGATATAGTCCATAATGCTAGTCGCTGTTGGCGTAGGTCCTACGATAGGTGTCGGAGTAGGCGATATGATGGGTGCCGGTGACGGGGTAGCCGTGTGAATAGGCGTTGGCGCGGCAGAAGGAGTTAAGGTTTGAGTAGGAGTGGGCGTAGGCGTCTTTGGCAGCGGTGTAAACGTTGCCTCTGGCGCAGTGTAGTCAATCACCAACTGAGGGCGCGTAGAAATACTAGGATAATTGGCGCTCGCAAAATTGTAAGCCACCGAAGCCGAGCCCAAACCGCGCAGGAGCAAGCCATAATTCGTTTGTGGGCTGTTCACCCAACCTCGCACCAAATCGCTAATATCAAATTCGTACCAGATTTTGAGTAAAGACACCGTTTGTGTGACCACCGGGGTTGTTTCCCGGTCTGCCCCTGGCCCATTAGCACCAGGCATGCCCCAGACTTCCTCGATAGATGCCTTCTCCCAGTTGGCTTCTGTATCAACCCAAGGCCGCAGTAGGCGGTACACTTCCACGGTCATTTCCACCGCAGCATCGCGTTCATAAGGGTAAATTCGCAGAACCGCCTCGTTGATATTTGCTTGTGGGGGAATGCTCGATAAGTCGAATCGGATCAAACTCACAGAAGAATTATCATCCTTGACCCGTAGATTGGCCTGCCGACCAAAGCTGCTAGAAGGACTGGAGGATGTGATGTATGTGTCATTCGTGCCTGCATACCCCAATATCCCCTGTTGCAAGGTGACCACGTTGCGACCACCAGGGAACAAAGTAGGAGTAGGTGAAAGCACTGGCGTATTCGTTACGGTTGGCGATGGTCCCGGTGTCAGCGTATCTGTAGGACGAGGAGTTTGGGTAGGGGTATTGGTTGGCGTCTCTGTTCGCGTTGGTGTTGGTGGTGTGAAAGTGCCGGCGGGCGTCACAGTTGGCGTGCGGGTCGGAGTTATCGTCGGAGTAGATGTTCGTGTCGGTGTATGCGTTGGCGTACGCGTTATCGTGGGAGTAGGAGTTACCGTGGGTGTCTTGGTCGGCGGCCTAGTCCTAGTTGGGCTGGGTGTAGGCAACTGCAGTCCTTCCCCACTCACGATCAGGCGATGGATGTACTCATTCCCATCGTTGTTGCAATTAATGCGGAAATCCATCCCTCCAGGCAACCCATTGGCAAAATACGCATCATTCACCTTCCACGTGTAATCCACCCACGTGTTCACCGGCCCAAGCCCTGCACCCTTGCTCACCCTCCGCTCCACCAGGTTGCCGTAGTAATCACGATACTCCAACGAAAACGTATCCGTGCCCTGATTCACCAACGTCACCGTGATCGTCCACGACACCGGCCCGCCCGCTGCCTTGGGAACATGCCCAGCATACGGATACCGATCATCCACATCAAAGGACATATAGGGATTGCCTGTAGCCTGATCCGTGCGCCTGGTGCTGTGCCAGGCATAGATATGGTCGCGTGCCGGAGTAGGCAATTCATTCCGTGCATCCCCGATCAAAGCCACTGTGCGCCCACCAGGCGTCGTATCCCAACGATACAACCAGTACATGAAATCTCCACGATGAGGCCCATAGCATTTGTAGATGCCATCGCTGGCCTTCCAGCAACTATCGGAGTGCTTGGTCTCACGCAGCACTATCCACACATCAGGCGTATCTTCCACCGCTTTCCCCAGATGCACACGGGTAAAATCAAGAATGGGAAAACCGATGAGCTGTCCAGCGGTATAAGCATCTTCAATGTTGCGATATTGCACATCGAGGATGTAAGGGTGTACACTGAGACCCTCCATGAACATCCAATAGGCTCCATTTACACGTGGCACAACACCGCCAGGCTCAAAACCAGTCGGGATCAACTCATGGTAAAGCTGAGAAGATCCCATGACACCGCCTACCAGCACGCCATCGTAGCGAATCTCGGCATTCGGGCTGTCTACCTCCCAAGCATTGACTTTGACCCCGGTCATCTTCGAAGCAAATGAGGCCGCAAGAGCGCAATGGTGATGAATGTGGTGCAGTGTGGATTGGATAAACTGCGGAGTGTTGGGGAAAGCAAGGTTATAGGTACCCATCACGCGGTTAACCCAATTAAGGAAGGTCGGACTATCTCCTGTAGTGTAGGTGCAACCAAACACGTTCTTGCGCTCCATGGTTTCTTCATCCACTCCGGTGGCTATGTTGATCCAGGCCAGGTTGTAAAAGTCTGGATTGTTGTCGTAATGCTGTCCCATGGCCAGAATGAACTGATCAAACCAATACTGCCACACCGTATTGCCAAAGTTCGGGGTGCACATCGGCTTGCACGGCCCCGATGGCCCATCCGGGTCATAGCATGAGGTGATGCTGCCCCCGCCCATAGAAGCTACCCAACTAGGCGTCCAGTTCACACCAATTTGTTCTGCCGTCTCGTGAAACGTCCAGGTTGTCACCGCGATGCCTACCGGCTTCGCGATGACGCTTCCATCCGGCAATGTAACCTTCATCTCTTGGGCCTTTAGGATATACTCATCCGTTTTTGTCCAGTCATAGACGCCTTTGTATGGATTTAGATGAGCCCACACAAACTCCCACCATCCTCCCAATGCACCCCATTCTGGATGACCGCGCACTACTTCAATGCCGCCAAACTGATTTGTGTACGTGAAATAGTAATTGGGATTACCCCAATCACCATTCCACCAATCCGTCATCACGAAAATGACCGGCGGCAGATTTATGGGAGAAGCGCGACCAGCGGCAGAAACAGGCCTCTCTTCAGCTTGGGGCGGCGGTGCAGGTAAAGTTGAGGAGGCCAACGACTCCGATACAGAGGCACATGAAGCGAGGAACAAGCCAACCAGGATGAGAACAATCAGAAGCAACACCACCATCACAAGCCAGAACCAGCGGTGATGATAGAAGGTGCCTGGGCTGCCGTGCATCACTAAGTTGTCCTCCTCCATTGTGTTGCGTTCTGGTTACTTTGAAGTAAATGCATGGTTGAATTATTTGATGCTAGATTAATATAGTATAATATTTAAATGCTCCTTTGTCAAAATACACGTGCGCTGGTAACTGTTCAGATTTGAGGTAAGAAATTTCAGCTTCGAGGTTAAGGGCCTTGAGCAAGCATACTGAAGCACTGCGTAAGGGGATTGAGCCCACGTGCTTTCCACGTCTCAAAGAGACTGGCCAGGGCCAACGTGATCCTGCTACCGCGGCTACTCCGCGTACCCCCGCTGATCTTGCGCGCTACCACCAGCGGACGAAGGCTCCGTTCGGCCAGATTGTTGTCCGCACTCAG
>JACIWW010000024.1 GCA_014360905.1 Chloroflexota bacterium | reverse complement strand
GAGTGAGGAGTGAGGAGGGAGAAGTGGTGCGTGGTGCGTATTGCGTGTTCCGTATTACGTATTACGTTTTCCGTATTCCGTTTTACGTTTGATTTCAGTCGGAGGTGAAGGATGCGTAGAGTGGCAATAGCAGTGGCGTTGGCTTTTGCCGTGACGTTGGCAGTGGTGGTGGGGCAGCGCATGAGCGCGGAAGCGATGGCGGTGGTGGTAGGGGTGGTGTGCGGCGTGGCGGCAGGGATTCCCATGAGCGTGCTGTTGATGGTGATCATGACACGCAGAGAGCGTCAAATGGAGGAGCCGCCCTACGGGCAGGGTGGCCGCTACGGCGCCTATCCGCCGGTGGTGGTCATCCAGGGCGGCACGCCAGCGCCGAATGGACTCCTGCCGCCTTACCACGCGCATGCGGTGGAGGCTGCCCCGCGGGAGTTCCGCATTGTCGGGGAGGAATAGGCGCGTAGCGCAGTTTACTGTGCTCAGCGCTAAAGCACCTACTACGAACGGGTTGTCAAGCGAGCCTGGCCAAGATGAATTGGGCAAGCCAGCCCGCGATGGGCGGAAAGAGCAGCGTGGAGAGGAAGCGGATGAGGGCAACGCGCGGGCCGAGGATGGCGAATTCGGTGGGGAAGCGGCTGGCCGACCAAAGCGACCAGGCGCTGACAAAGCCCACCACCGCGCCGATGCCCGCCCCCGCCCGATGCAGAGAGGCGACGATGGGGAAGACGGCATAGGGCGGGCCAGGCACGATGCCACCGGCAAGGCACCCCAGCAGGATGCCCCGCAGTCCAGATTCAGTCCCCAACCAGCGCCGGATTTGCTCCTTGGGGAGGAGCACCTGCATTAGCCCGGCCACGAGAAAGGAGAGCAGCAGCAGAAGCAGCACGTTCCAGAGCATCTGCGCGCCCGCTTTGACCCCTGCGACGCAAACGCTGCTGCCACGCAGGTAAGCCAGCACCAGCAAGACCAAGGCAATCGCCGCCATGACCAAAGTAGCGCTATCCATTTGTCCCTCCTATCGCAGTTGTGGCTGGCGGTGGGCGATGGAAGTGGCGCGCGTTCGAGTTCGGTGAGGCGCCTGCGCGCCTCCTCCAGTTGCAGCAATTGCAGTTCCTCCAGGGTGGCCACTGCTTGGCGCTGGCAGGCGATTGCCTGTGCCAGGTTGCCTAGTTTCTCATAGACCCGACTCAGATTGCTCAGGCAGTTGGCCTCGCCTGCGCGGTCGTTAATCTCGCGCGCGATGTCCCGCGCCATGGCTCCCCTCCTACCAGACCCACGCTAAGGATAGCATATTCGCAGCGGGCTGTCAATAATAGCGCGAGAAACCAGGGTTCTCCCAGAAACTTGGTCTCTTTTTTATTGGGGGCCAGCCCTGGCAAAGGAGGAAGAAGTGCGCAGTGTGCAGTTTGCTGCGCCCAGTGCCGAAGCAAGGGGAACTTTTGTCCTGGGCAATGCGTCTATGAGAGGACTTGCCACTAGGCAAGAATGATCAAAAGGGAAACACAAAGAGAAAGGAGTAGGCAAAATGAACCGACGCGAACTGATTCTCTGGGGGATTTTGCTCGCTGTGAGCGTCTTGCTGGTCAGCGGTTTCGTCTCCACGGGGGCGCGGTTGGAGCAGAAGAACTGGGCGGAAGCGCAGCCGTTGGTGGACCTGGCCAAAGCAGATCTAGCACAGCGCCTGAACGCACAGCCTGACGACATCCACGTGCAGAGCGTGGAGGCAGTGCAGTTCTCCGATAGCAGCCTGGGCGTGCCCGAGCCAGGCAAGATGTACCTCACCGTCATCACGCCGGGCTATGTCATTCGCCTAGTGGCCGATGGCCAGGTGTACGAATACCATGGCGCTGGTGAATATGTCGTCTTGGCGACGAAGTGAACATCCGGGGCTCAATTCCCCGGCTCCAACCGAAAAGATGCCCGCAGGCGCTAGAATGGCCCGCGGGCTTTTCATTTTTAGAAGCGGTTGCCCGAAATGACCCGACGCCACAAACGGTCTTTGCGCATTATCGGGAAATGTGCTACACTATATTATCATCAGTGAAGCGTATGCCGTGATTGGAAACGGCCCTATTAGGAGATTGAACTATGGCTCGGATTACCAGGCGTCAATTTCTGAACACGCTGCTGCATACGGGCGTGTGCCTGCTTGCGGGTGAAGCACTGACAGCCTGCCAACCGGGCACAGAGCAGCCCAGTCCCAGTCCACTGCCACCCACCATGTCCACTGCACCTGCTGCGGTTGCTACACTCACGACATCTGCTGTGCCTACGCCCATCTCTATTCCATCCTATATGCGCCCCGCTCTCTACTACAAGAAGCCCAGCGGGCAATCAGCCTCAACGCAAGTGATGTGCGATCTCTGCCCCAGGCGCTGCGCGATTGCTGATGGTCAGCGTGGCGAATGCGGTGTGCGCGAAAATCGCGCTGGCACCCTCTACACGATGGTCTACGGACGCGCTTGTGCGGTGCACATAGACCCCATCGAAAAGAAGCCCTTCTACCATTACCTGCCCGGAAGCCAGGCCTTTTCCCTGGCCACCGCCGGCTGCAATTTGCACTGCCTCTATTGCCAGAACTGGCAGATCTCACAGCGCCGTCCGGAGGAAGTGGACTATGTGGATTTGCCACCTGAACAAGTCGTGGCTCAGGCTCAGCGGTACGATTGCCCCGTCATCGCCTACACCTACACGGAGCCGACCGTCTTCTATGAGTACATGCTGGACACCGCACGACTGGCGCGAGAAAAGCAGATACGCAGCGTGGTAGTCAGCGCTGGGTTCATCAACACCGCCCCACTCATCGAGTTGTGCCAAGCAGTGGATGCGATCAAGATTGACTTCAAGGGTTACAGTTCCGATTTTTACATCCGCGTTTGCCAAGGCGCCTTGCGTCCCGTGCTGGAGACGATGAAGACCATTCGGCAACAAGGCATTCACCTGGAGATCGTCACGCTGGTGGTGCCCACGCTCAACGACGAAGAAGAGCATTTGCGTGGCCTGTGTCGCTGGATCATGGACGAACTGGGACCCGACGTGCCGACGCACTTTAGCCGCTTCTACCCCCAGTACAAACTAACCAACTTGCCCATGACGCCGGTGGAGACGTTGGAAATGGCACGCAACATCGCGCTGGAAGAGGGCATCCACTATGCTTACATTGGCAACGTGCCGGGGCATCCGGGGGATAACACCTACTGTCACCATTGTGGCGAAATGCTCATCCAACGCCAAGGCTTTACCGTGGTGGCGAACCACATCGTGAATGGCAAGTGCAAGTTCTGTGGGCAAGTCATCCCAGGAGTGTGGGCATAGAGAGCCGAGACGTGGACAGGGCCTCGATGAGGTCTTGGCGGCTGGTCATCGCAGCCACACGGTTGAGGAATGCGCTCAGCGAGGTGCTGCGCTTTCTCAGCGCGGCCATTTCCGTGCCGATGGGGCTAACCGACGTCGGCTCATCGGCATAGGTGCCGTGAAAGGCAAAGTAGGCTTGGTTCAGTTTGCGGATGTAGTATCCTTGGGATGCTAGGTACTGCCGACGCTCCTCCATGAACTGCTCTGCCTGCTCTACTTCTCCCTTAGCCAGCAACTCATCCACCCTGAGCCTGATTTGGCGCATTTCGCGGTTGAAGTCAAAGCCTGTCGAGGGACGAGTCTCAGGTGGCGGCGTCGGCATGGCCTGCCGAGGACGGTAATAGGTATCGAGCACCATCTCGGCAATTTCGTCGCTGACCATCCCCGCCACCGTCTCGTTCATCGTGGCAATCTCGTAATTGGGGGCCACGCGAATGGAATCCAGCAGGTACATGAAGCCAAGTGGAGTGAAAACGAGGTACTGATGCAGCCATTCCTCGGCCACCGTCGCGATCGTCCAGCCCAGCGAGGCATCGTCCGCGACAAAGGCAGGGTAGGTCGCGCCAAAACCGCCCAACTCCGTCACCAATGAAGAAACGCCCAACGCATCCACGCGGGCTTCGATGTCCTCGATGGTTTCCAAATCGAGTTCTTGCACCAGCATGATTTCGCGCAGGCTTTCTATGCGCTCGCGGGGTGAAATCACCAGGAGATTGGGCGGACGGGCTAGGCGGAAATTGAGGGGAGGAAAACTAACCCCCACCTGGACAAAGCGGTCTAGGGGATTGAAGATCCCCTGCTCCACGAACGCTTCCCTCACCTGCCGTCCCAGGATCCATTGGACGGCGCTCTTCAGTTCCTCTTTGCGCTGCTGCAGCCGCTCTAGTTCTTCCTCTTTGGCAGCCAAATCCCCCTGCTTGTTCCCTGCGGCGATGGCATTGATCTCCCACTGCACCAAACGGATCTCGTCGTTCAGGCGAAAGTACTCCTGTACTATCTCGACCTCGCTCTGGTTGGCGCTCGGCGAACGGGGGCTGCCTTTTGCTGAAGTAGGCCACTCCAGCAGGTGTTGCCATTCCCAACGCAGGATGTGGAAGCGATAGGGAGCGACAATCTCGTTCAGGCGATCATCGAAATCCGCCGTCTGCTGACAAGCCGCAATCAGGCTGACCATCAGCAAGATGGTCAGCCCGAACTGAAACATGCGGCGCTTCAATCTCAATTCTCCTCTCAATGGCTACCCGACCAATTTATGAGCCCGGTGTGGGTGTTCCCTTGGGTGGGAACAAATCCTCGCGTCCATACTCAACCAGCGGTTTGACCATGTAGTCACCCACCCTGACGTAGTATGGCAACGTGGACGCCTTCATTACGTAGGTGTTGTCACTGGTGTCCTGCGCACCGATGCGCAAAATGATGGTCTCCTCGCCTTTCTGCAACGTGACTACGGCGATGGGATTGTCCATGCCATATTCAGGGCGCTCTTGCCTTCCCAACGGCCTGACCATCGTCACGGAGGTAGCCCTGGTTACGATCAGGTTGACCGTCTCCTTGGTGGGCTCTTCGCCGGGGGCCAGGTCAGCCAAGGTCCAGGTACCTGCGGCATCCTTCTGCAGCGTATAGGTGCCCTTGGGGTTCACGATCGTGATCTTCGTGACCTCATCCTTCGACACGGTGAAGTACGAGGTGTCCACCCAAGTGGCGGGAGCAGTGCTGAATTCCCAAGGCGTCAGGTTGCTGGCGAGGTACGTCTCGCTCCGGCCATCTAGGCGCACGTGCGTATTGCCGTAACTGGGAGAAGAACCCAGGAAAAGGGTGTGCTTGGCTCCGCTAGCGGTCTCGAGGTCGAGCCGAACCAGGAAATCATCGGCTGCGACGCGCAAGCGTTTGTGGCTGGCCTCGGTGCGCGCCACCAACCGACGGGTGTTCAGTCCCACAATCTTGTCCAATTCCTGTGTGATGCGCTCTGCTTTGGCCGGATAATCGTCCGCATTGGGCAAGACCCAGTTGCCAGTCACCTGGCGCAGTTGCAGTGTCTCGCCGCCCATCTCGGTGATGGTCATGGCGACAATGTCCGCGGTTTGCAAGTCGGGGATGAGCGGGCCGCTGCTCCCGGTCGTTGCCGTCTTCGGCCAATACAGGACGATGGTCAGGATGATCTGGATGGCCAGGACTGCGGCCAGGATTTGATGCGTACGGTTCATGGTTTCACCTCCTTGGCCTTGGCGAGTGCTTTTGCGGGCAACAACTCCATTGGCTGCTCGCTCTTGCGGCGCACATTCCATACGACCGCAACGCCCAGAAGTGCCACCAGAGCCACAGCATAGTTCAAACCCTCCCACATGGATTGCGCGCGTTCGCTCAGCGGGTTGAGCACACGAGCGGTAGTGCCACGCGCGCGGATGTTCAACAAATCTAGGTCCTCGGTACACCAGGCGACGGCGTTCTGCATCAGTTTCAGGCTGTTCAAATAGCGATCCTGCGATAGATACGAAGAGAGTTGGAAGACGATGTCATCGAGGAAAGCGGCGCTGCCAATGACCACCAGGCGCGCGGTTTCGGGTGACACTTCGATGGTGCCGCCTGCCGTCTGGGCTGCTGCCTCTCCTTCACCAGTCTCAAGCAAAGGAGAGGGCTTGCCCTTGAAGTAGCTTTCGAAACTGCCTTGCACTGCCACCGCCAGTGGATAGCTCTGCTTCGCCTCGCCCACAGCAAAGCCCAGTTGTGGATATTGTTCGAAATTCGGCTGGATGAAGGTGCTGGTCTGCGTCCAAGAGTTTTTGCTGGAGCGCAACAGAACTGTAACCTGCCTCTTGGCGTTCTTGGCCTCATCTATGGTGACGGGCGAGGTCCAATTGAGCGTCACAGCAGACAGGTTGGCAACGATCGGATGCCCCTGCGCCATACCATCAGTCCGCACATCCACGAAGAACGGGTAATTCAAGGCCTGAATTTCCCGGATGCTAATGCCGCCCACGTTGCGCACGACTGGCACTGGGAATGGCTCGTTCTGCATGTCCATCACGATAGAATGCTCCACCGTGATGCCGTAACTAGCAAGCAACTCTTGCATGCCATCCTTGATCGCCTCAATGCCCAAACCGCCGGTATAGGGGTCAGCGATCAGTTTGTAATTGCCCGCCACTGCTATGACTGCCCCACCACGCATCAGGTACTGGTCAATGGCATAGCGCTCCTTGTCGCTCAGATCCTGAGGCGCAACCACAACGAGGACATCTATGTCCGCTGGCACACTGCCGCCTTCCAGATAGACAGTCCGTACCTCCTGTTCTTGAGCCAGATAACTGTAGAGTTCCTGCCAAGTGGAAAGCGGCTGCTGCGTCTGTCCCCATGCGTTCTGCGTTGCTTCTTGTGGTGGTGTCCACAGTCCTACTACCTTGAGAAAGCCAGGCGAGGCGCGCTTCAGCGCCGATTCGATGGCCGTGCGCACGGAGGCTTCGCTCCAATCGCTGGTAGGATAGATTACCTGCGCTTGATCCCCGATCTCCAGGAGCATGTACAGGTAGTAGGTTTCGGGAGAGAAGAGCGAGAAAGCAATGGGTTGCAGGCGGTAGCGTTCGTACAGCGTCTGCCTGGAGACCGGGCTGCCCGGCGCATCGGGGTCCACCATGCTGTAGGTGAATTTGCCCGGTGCTTGCTTCTGTATGTCATTGGCCACTTTCTCGATGGTCTTGGGAGCATCGGCGAGGACATCCGGCAAAGTATTGGGCGTGATATAGGCGGTCAATTTGGCTGGCTCATCGAGTGCGGACAGCACCGCATCTATGCTCTGGAAGCCATAGACCACTTTTTTGATGGAGCGGGTCAGGTCATACTCCAGGTTGCGCAGACGCACATCTGGCATGGCATCGCGGCGGGCTACGATCTCGATGAGGTCCTGAAAGCCCAGTGCTTCGCTCTGATCGCCATAGCGGATCAGGATGTCAAAATACGAATTGATAATGGCGGACTCATAGCGACCAGCGATCTGGAACGGTGTGGGACGGATACCGTAAATCTGGTTAGCCTCTGCTTCCTTCTCCGGATCTTTGGCCGGGTCTATGATCTCCACCTGTACCTTGCCACCTGAAGCCACGCGGTATTCCTGCAACATATCGCGGATAGTAGGCACCAGCGGAGCAAGCAAAGGATGCGTCTTCTCGCTGAAATAGCCACGGATAAGCAGAGGCTCTTGCAAGTTGCTGAGCAACTCGCGCGTAGTTTGGGACAGGGTGTACTCCCGCTGTTCAGTGAGATCTAAGCGCAAGCCATGCAAGGGATAGACCCAGACGTTGACCATTACTAGGTTCAGCACCAGCAACAGCGAGGTCAGTGTTGCGGCACGGCGCTGCGGACGCGCGCCTTCGCCCTGGCTCCAGCGCTTGCTGATCAGAGAGAGCACATTGAGCGTGAGGAAAACACCACTGAGGGAGAGGTAATAGAGCATGTCACGCAAATCCACCACACCGCGTTCGATGCTTTCAAAGCGGCTGCCCGGTGCCATGGCGCGAAGTATCTCGCCTAAGGTGCGTCCAAAAAAACTGGTGATTCCCCCGGACCCTAGCAGGTAGAGCAAGCCGCAGAGCACTACAGTGGAGATGAGCGCAACAATCTGGTTATCGGTGCGCGAAGAGATAAAAAGCCCAATCGCGGCATAAGCCGCGGCCAGCAAGAGGGCCGCCAGATAGCCACCGATCACTGGGCCCCAATCCAGATTGCCCAGTAAGGAGACGGTAAAGGGCAGGAAAAGGGTCAGCAGCAGCGAAACCACCACGAGCGTCAGCACTGCCAGGAATTTGCCCAGCACCAACTGCACTGGCGAAACAGGCAGGGTGAGCAACATCTCCAACGTGCCTGAGCGCTGTTCCTCGCTCCACTGGCGCATGGTCAGCGCCGACACCAGAAAGATCATCAGCACCGGCATCCAGCGAAATAGCGGCCGGACGTCGGCGATTCCGCGTGCGAAGAAGGTTTCCACCCAAAAGAAGGAGAAGAGAGTGATCGCCAAGAAAGTACCAATGAAGATCAGCGCCATTGGCGAAGTGAAATAACCTTGCAGTTCCTTTCGCGTGATTACCAATGCTTGTTTCATCACTACACCTCTTGCATTAGTTCAGATGGGAGTTGGGAAGGCTGGACTACCCAGCGCACTCAAGCAGTCGTAGCCAGTTCGTTGAAGACTGTCTCCAGCGTGCGGACATCGCGTCGCAGTTCACGCAATGGCCAGTTGTGCTGGCGAGCCAGGTCGTAGATGGCGGGGCAGAGGTCTTTCGCACCACGTCGTTTGCCTAGGATGCGGTAAGCTGGGAAACCATCCATCGAACGCAGGGCCTCCACGCCTCTCACGCCAGGCAACTCGCGGAGGATGCGCTCCACATCTGCGGCAGCGTCAGAGAGCACGAGTACTGCATCCGGGGTGGCAGCCAGCTCCGAAAGCCGGGCGTCGGCCCTGATGCGGCCGTTCATCAAGATAATCACCCGATCGCAGAGCGCCTCCACTTCAGAGAGGATATGCGTCGAGAAGAGGATCGTGCTTTGCTCGGCCAAACGACGGATCAGGCGGCGGATCTCCACGACCTGCGTGGGGTCGAGGCCGAGCGTGGGCTCGTCTAGGATCAACAGCCTGGGACGGTGCAGAATGGCCTGGGCCAGCCCCACCCGCTGTCGGAAGCCTTTGCTCAATTCGCCGATGGGGCGAGTCAAGTGTTCCTGCAACCCCGTGGCGTAGATCGCCTCTGACAGGAGGGTTTGCTGTTCATTCGGCGGGATCTGGCGCAGGTCGGCCATCATGCGCAAATAGCTCTGGACGGACAACTCTGGATAGAGCGGGGCATTCTCGGGCAGGTAGCCGAGCAATGCCTGAACCTGATGCGGCTGCGTCAGGACATCCAGGCCAGCGATGTGCACGGTGCCTTCATCTGGTTGCAAGAAGCCGGTCAGGATCTTCATCATCGTGGTCTTGCCAGCACCATTGGGACCGAGCAAGCCCACAATCTCGCCTTCGTCAATATGAAAAGAAACCCCGCGCAAAGCCTCAATGAGGCCATAGGACTTTTTCACATCAACGACATCAATCACTTGCTTTCCTCCCAAGCCTGATGGATTTGAAGCACAGACAATATTATCCAATCTGAGCAATTTGTCAAGACAAGAGACTTTCCGTGTGTAGAACTGACCGGTTTTACGTTTGGAGCGAATTGTAGTATAATAATATATAGCTCTAGATTGGTTGAGCATGGTCTCGCAAGCGCCCAGTGCTCTATTCACAATCTAGCACCGGGCGCTTTTCTTTTTACAACGAATGGAGGTGATTTTTGAAGAAATTTCGATTGGTTACATCAATAACCCTGCTGTTGGCCCTGCTGTTGACGGCATGTGGTCAGCCCGCGACACCGACCCCTACCCCGGAACCGACCGCCGAGCCACCCACCGAAGCGATCCCGACCGCCACTCCACGCCCCATTGGAGGGGTAGACGTGGCTTGGGAGCACGTAATTAAGCCAGGAGTAGCCGTAGTGGCACGCGTCAATGGCATAGACATCACCGCAGAGGCATACTTGGCAGAGCTATTGCAGCAATTGCATGCGGTTACTGCACAATACAGCATAGATTGGTACGATGAGCAAATGCAGGCTCTCATCCCCCAATTTCAGGATCAGGTGCTGCAACAGATGATCCAGGAGCAACTGGGGCGGCAACTAGCCGCTGCCGAAGGCTTGGTTGTAGACAAAGAGCAGCACGCGGCTGAACTGGCCAGCATTCAGGAAGATGTGATGCAAAGCGGGCAATACGCGACTTGGGAGGACTTTTTAGCTGAGATGGGATGGACTCCAGAGACCATGGACGAACAGCTCACGACCTACCTGCTCTTTCAGATGCTCATGAAAGCCCATGGGGGGCCAGAGGAAGTGGAACAGGTGCATGCCGCACACATCCTGGTAGAGAGCGAGGAAACAGGCAAAAAGGTCCTGGAGAAGCTAAAAGCAGGCGCAGACTTTGCGGCCTTGGCAGCGGAGTACTCCATTGATACCGGCAGCAAAGACCAAGGCGGCGATCTGGGCTGGTTCCCCCGCGGTATAATGGTGTCCGAGTTCGAGGATGCTGCTTTCGCCCTGAACCCAGGGGAAACCAGCGACCTGGTGTCCACCTCTTACGGCTATCATATCATCCGGGTGTTAGGCAAAGAAGTGCGTCCGTTGGATCCAGAAATACTGGCGCAAATCCAAGAATACAACTTCCAGGAATGGTTCGAAGCGGAGTTCCAAAAAGCAGAAATAGAGACCCTGGTGCATTTTGCCGGAACAGCGGAATAGGTGTTGGGTTCTAGTCAACAACTGTCAAGCGCCAGGGCGCTAGGCTGAGCCCCGGGGCGGCCGTGGAGCTGTCCCTGTGGGATAGCAGAACTTGTTGTTCACGATGGCGACCGGTATCGGGTCGTACTTAGTTGACTAATCAGAACACAGAACCGAATGGGAACAGGTCGGCTTCGATGGCTTTGGCAACGCAGCCAACCGCTCGACCTACTACGACGATTCCGTTGCCGTGTACAACGGCAACTTGTATGCAGGTACGGTGAATTATACCGGCGACGCGGATGTCTGGGTCTATCTGCACCGGCAATTGCACCTTCCCATTCTGCGCAGATAGCTCTTGAATAAGACCCTAAGGGTTTAGAAAACCCTTAGGATCTTATGCTAATGCGGCGTCGCGCCCTCGGGCAACGGCGAGACGTACTTCTTGCCTGCCCGCTTCTGCTCGAATTCCGCGCGAATCGCCTGGACGAGGTCAGGTCTGGTCAACAGGTCCAACGCTGCCAGCGCCAGCGTCCTGGCAGCAACCATCATCCCTTTGAAGCCAATGCTCGAACCAGCAAAAGCGGTATTCTGCCAACTATGCAGGGGAGTGCCAAGGGCATGACAACAGGTGGTGATCTGCGCTGTTGGCGCGATGTGGCTCACATCGCCCACATCCGTGGAGGCAGGCAACACCCTGCCCTTGTCAAATGGCTCCACGATGGTTTCGCACAGCGGGTCACCAACCTGTTCCCGGGTCAGCCCGTAAGAACGCAAGGCATCCTCAATTGCGTTGGGCGGCAAGGTAGCCTGCAACTTCCGTGCAAACTCTTTTTCCTCAGCGGTGAACTGGGGTGGGCCGGCTTCCTTCAACTTCTCCAGCAAAAGTTCGCAGAGGGTGTCATTGGGCAGCATGTCGTAGCCGCCAGTGAGAAAGTCCACATCATAGGTGGTGCCCGTCATGAGCGCGGCCCCCTTGGCGATGTCCATTATCCGTGCGTAAATCGCTTCTACCTGTTCTCGCAACGGAGCACGCACATAATACCACACCTGGGCATAAGCAGGGACGACATTGGGAGCCTCGCCGCCTTTCGTGATCACACAGTGGACACGAGCCTTTTCAGGCATGTGCTCGCGCATAAAGTTGACACCAATGTCCATGAGCAGCACGGCATCCAACGCACTGCGTCCTTCGTGTGGCGCAGCCGCAGCGTGGGCCGCGACGCCATGGAAGTTCACTTTGAAGGAATTCATGGCCAGAAACGAGCTCCACCATACGCTGTTGACATAGAAAGGATGCCAGGTAATAGCCGCATCCAAATCGTCGAAAACCCCGGCTCTGGCCATAAAGGGTTTTCCAACCATGGTTTCCTCAGCGGGACAGCCATAGTAGCGGATAGTCCCTTTGATGCCTGCCTTTTCCATGGCTTCCTTGACCGCCAGCGCGGCAGCTAGGCAAGCAACGCCGAAGAGGTTGTGGCCACAGCCATGCCCTGGAGCTCCCTCCTGCACCGGCTCGCGGGCCGCAGAGACTTTTTGCGAAAGCCCAGGCAAGGCATCATACTCGCCCAAGATGCCGATGATGGGTTTTCCGTCCCCCCACGAAGCCACAAAAGCAGTCGCTAATTGGTCCACGCCGCGCTGGACGGAGAAACCAGCTTGCTCCAGTTCGTCTGCCAGCAGTTTGGAGGAACGAGTTTCTTGCAGGCCTAGTTCCGGATGCTCCCAGATATCCTTGGCCAATTCTATCCATTTGTTTTGGTTCGTTTCCAGGCACTGCAACGCGTTTTCTTTTGCAGTCATCGCTATTCCTTTCATCGGGTATATTGCTCAGAGGGGGATCACAGGCTCCCTCAATAGACAAAGATAGGCGGGGCTACCAGAAAGCGGGAAAACCCCGCCTATCTCTCGTATGCTGTGAATGGGCGACTGTCAGGTAAGCAAACGAACAGCAGCCAAGGTGAGGATCTTGGCTGATTCAACCAGTTTGGCTACCTCGACATATTCATTCGGCTGATGGGCCAAGCTGGCCTCGCCCGGCCCACAGATGATCAGCGGTGCTTTGAGTGCTGGTATCAAAGACACCGCATCAGTATAGTAGGCCACGCCCTTGGGTTCAGGGCGCTTGCCAACTACCTCGGCCACGACATCGAAAAAGTGCTGCACAGTCGCTTCATCCGGCGCACTGGCTACTGGGATGCGGTCGTTGATCACCTTGACCGAAGCCTTAAAGTTGGGAATGCGGCGGCTCAGGTCTGCAATGAGTTCTTTCACCTGGCGCAGGATAGCCTGGTGATCCTGTCCAGGCACAGTGCGCTGGTCCACGGTTACCGTACACTGATCAGGTACCACATTGGTCTTGACGCCACCAGTGATAGTGTTAACGCTGCGGGTAAAGCCGCCTAACAATGGATGCTCTTGGTACGGCACAACCTGGCGATCCAGTTCGCTTAAAAGCGCCACCATCATCATGATCGCGTTTTGTCCTAGGTGAGGCGCGGAGCCATGCGCCGTCTTGCCATACGTGGTCAACTCTAGCCAGAAGGCACCCTTCTCCGCAATGTAGACATCATTGGAACTGGGTTCGGTGATGACCACAGCCTGTACCCGCTCACCGGACAAGTGCGCGGCGGCTGCGTTCGCTCCTAGTTGCTCGCCCTCCTCACCAGCATTGAAGTTGAGGATGAGGTCGCCCTTCAGCGGTATGCCAGACTCTGCCAGCACTTTGGCTGCAATCAGGATCGCAGCATCGCCGCCCTTCATATCCGAAGCACCACGGCCCCACAACTTGCCTTCGATGACTTCGCCGCCAAAGGGGTCATGCAGCCACTCCTGCGCCCCCACAGGCACCACGTCGAGGTGGCCAGAATAAAGAAGGCCTGGCTTCTCTCCACTGCCTTTCAAGCGCGCCACGACGCTAGCCCTGGTCTCGGTGTGCGATAATATCTCAACCTCAAGGCCAGCCTTGCGCAGGAAATCGGCCACGTAATCAGCGTTCTCGCGCTCGTTGCCCGGCGGGTTGATTGTCTTGATGCGCACCATGTCCTGGCAAAGGCGCACCAATTCGTCCTCCTTGATTTTGGTCAGGAGCTCTGTGTCTTGCTTCATTCTTATTTCCCTCTCCTCTCTAAAAGAATAGTCGACCTCCGAAGTCGCAGCGGACCTCGGAGGTCGCAGCCCTGTTCGTTAGCCAGCCCTAGGAGCAATGTTGCGCCACTTGTACAGCGCATAGCCCACCAGGAGAGTGCCAAACACGGCGGTGGGGATGATGAAATAGGCTTTCCAGCCGAGCACAAGTGGTATCCATGCAATAATCAGCGCGGGAATGGCGTACATCGGTCCGCGCAGGGCAAACTGGCCAAACACCGCACCCCAAACAGCAGGCAGCAAGTAGACCTTGAACGCATCGGTCAACCACTTCGGGAACTGAGCGGTGATCCAACCGCCGGCCAGAGAGCCGAAGAACACGCCGATTACTCCTGCGATCACAGAGACGGCGATACCAATACAGGCAATTACGGCGCCCTTGCGTGTTCCCTCCGGTACACCCGCTACAGCTTGGGCCACGGCGGCGCAAGGCAGGCGCAGGTTGGAGACGTTGCCGGTGGTCATGGACATGTAGTTGCCGGCATCGCCATAGATGGGGTAGTAGCTGATGGGCTCGATGAAAAAGAAGGGAACCGCATAGGTCAACGCAAGGGCCATGCCGGCCATAACACCCGACCAAGGAGCGGAAGCGCCATAGAGCAAATAGAGTAATATAGGCGGCAAGAACATGGCTGCACTAATCGCGATGCAGGTCCAGAACCCTACCCGATGAACCGGTGCGAGATATTCCTTCTCGAACGGCTCAGCAGGGAGATCCACAAATCCTTCATTCGGTGCCATTTGACCATTCCTCCTTAGCTTCCCAAAAGATGAGCAATATACATGCCGCCAAACATGGCAATGCCCAGTGCCCATTCCTTCAGACGTGGCACTTTGAGCCAATCAGCCAGTTTGAACAGGAACATGGAGAGCAGCGCGCCAGCAACCACTGCTGTAGGGCGTCCGCCTCCTTTCTTTATCTCGTTGGCGGCGTAGTAACCAAAGATTCCGAGCGTGCTGGCAACGCTGATAACCGCCAGCAGGCGAGGATCGCCTCCTGATAGCCTGTCACGAGCCTTGCCTAGGTAAGGAGTGAAGAGTGCTGCCCCTAGGGACCAACCAATACAGGAGATATTGACCACGACCATGGCTGCAGCGAATCCAATGATGTTGAAACTGGGCTGTCCAAACTCCTGTCCGACGCCGACAGCCGCATTGGACACCTGAACCAACTCAGTGAAGACTGAACCAACCCCCACTCCTTCGCGCTGCCAGGCATAGGCCGGGCTGATGGCGATGATTAGGGCCATCATGACAAAGATCTCCGCCATGATGGGACCGAAGGCCGTAATAAGGGCTCCTCGGACGATGGCCGTGATGTCCTTCGACTTGTAGCCCCCGTGCTTTTCCAGAAGCCTGGTCGCCAGCCTCAAGAAATACCAGGCCTGGCCAACACCAATGGCAGCCTGAACGAACCCACAGAACCAAAGCCAAGGAGCATTGGCTATTGCTTTCCAGTCCATTTTGTTTCCCTCCTCAAGTAATGTGAATGGATTGAGCGGCAAACCGCCCATTGCAGTTAGCCAGAACAAGTTTTTAGAAGCACGCTTTCCGCTACCCGATACGCATCACCTCCTCTCCTTGCTACCTCCTTCTACCACGGATTGGCTTCTGCTCATGCGCAAAGCAACAAAAAACCGCACGAACACAAGCCCTATTTGCATAGGACTGCTGCGCGGTTTGGTCTTCTTCGATAGAAGCCATCTCTGCTTCGCACTCTGGAACCTCCCAGAATATATTCGGCTGCAGAATTTATTGCTATTGTAACGAGATTTCGTGAAAATGTCAAACGAATCGCTACGGGATATTTGACAAGCACGGGAATGCTCGGTATACTGTGGTCAACAACACACCCTCATCCTTCTCATTTTTTACCCTGATCCCAAAGGAGGAGAAGATGAAATTCGTACGCTTGAGCCTAACTCTTATTCTCGTGACCGCGCTGGTCGTAACCCTGGCCGCATGTGCCCCCAGAGCAACCCCTACTCCTGTCCCGTTGCCCACTTTGGTCATGGTCATGAACATGGATGATGTCGTGACGCTAGATCCCCACCACGCTTATGAAACAACTAACCTGATGATTCATAACTCCACCTACGACACCCTAGTCGAATTCCGCGCCGGCGACCTGACCAAAGTAGCTCCACGCCTAGCCGACAGATGGGAGGTCTCTGCAGATGGACTGACTTATACCTTCTACTTACACCCAGGGGTCAAATTCACTTCAGGCAATCCAGTCACGGCTGAGGATGTGCGCTTCTCGTGGATGCGCCTGAAGAACATCAAAGACAACCCTGCCTTTTATGCTGACATTGTCGCTGATGTCCAGGTGGTGAATGACACCACCGTGAAAGTCATCTTGACCGAGCCTTCGCCGGCATTCTTGGCCATTTGCGCCGCGCCTGCGATGTGCATTGTGGACAGCAAAGTGGTCAAGGAACATGGCGGAACAGATGCGGCTGATGCCGATCAAACCGATAAGGCCAAGGATTGGCTGGACCAGAATTCAGCCGGCAGTGGCCCTTTCATCCTTACCAAATGGACACCAAAAGCAGAAATCATCCTGGAAGCCAATCCGAACTACTGGCGGGGCAAACCGAAACTGGGCAAGGTGATTATCAAGCACGTGGCTGATCCCACTACCGCCCTGCAAATGCTGCAGCGCGGTGATGCCGATATGGTGGAGAGCCTGGACGTTGACCTGGTGGAGCAGGCCAAGGCAGACCCCAACCTTCAGGTAATCATTGGCCAGACCTTGAACCAGAACTACTTGGCCATGACCTCCAATCCAGAGCTATCTAAGCCATTATCGGATAAGCGGGTGCGACAGGCTATTGCCCTGAGCGTTGATTACGACGGGTTGATCAAAGCCTTGCTCCGTGGCTACGGCAGTCGGGCGCCCAGCATTATCCCGCTGGGCATCCTGGGTGTGGATCCAGCCATGACCCAAGGCCGTAACCTGGAAAAAGCCAAAGCGTTGCTCAAGGAAGCGGGCTATGAGAAGGGCTTCGAAGTGGAGCTCTGCTATGGCTCGAACCCGGTGCGCGAGACCATCGCTGCCAAATTGAAGAGCGATTTGGCTGAAGTAGGCATCACGGTCAACTTGAAGCCCATGGAACAGAGTGTCTATCTGAGCGAGATGCGTGCTCAGAAGCTAGCCTTTTGCTTCGGCGGGTGGACCCCTGATTACCTTGACCCCACCATGTGGACCGATTATTTCTCCTACCACGACCGCGGCATAGCCAAACGCATGTGGTACAATAACCCAGAGGCTGAACGCTATGCCAAAATCGTCGGCACCGAACTCGATCCAGCCAAGCGCGAACAAGCGATCAAAGATCTGCAGAAAGTGCTCATGGATGACATGCCATTCACTATGCTCTACCAGAACCAACAGATCGTGGCGATGAACAAAGCTGTGAAGGGCTTTGCCTATCATCCAGTGCACTTTGTCAGTTTCTTTGACCTTAGCAAATAACCAAGCAAACCCTCCCGCAGGCTTCAGTGTCTGCGGGAGGGCTCATCGCAATTCGTCATTAGGATTGGCTCAATGGGTCTATCTACGCACATCATCCGCCGTCTGCTATTGGTTATTCCAATGCTGATTGGCGTGACCTTGTTGACTTTTCTCGTTTCGCGTGTGGTGCCAGCGGATCCTCTCGTGGTCATTGTCAGCGAAAAGGCATTGGACCACCCAGACATCGTGGAAGCCGCGATCCGCAAATGGGGATTGGATAAACCTCTGCCCCAACAGTACCTGTACTACGTGTGGAACCTAGCACATGGTGATCTGGGTGTTTCCTTCAAAACCAAGAGGCCAGTAGCGCAGGACCTGGCACAGTACCTGCCAGCCACCGTGGAATTATCTGTGGCCTCATTGCTCTTTGCCACGGCAGTGGGGCTGCCGTTGGGGATTTTAGCGGCAGTCAAAGCCGGTAGCTGGATAGACCACCTGGCTCGCTTTATCTCCCTGCTCGGAGCATCCATGCCCCCATTTTGGTCCGGGTTGATGGCATTGTTCTTGTTTTATTTCAAAGCGCGCATTCTGCCAGGTCCAGGGCGTATTGATGCCCGCGCTGCCACTCCACATGGAATCACCGGATTGTACTTGCTGGATACCTTCCTGCTCGGCGACACGAATGCCTTTGCCGATGCCTTGCGTCATCTCATCCTACCATCGGTGATCCTGGGTTGGTTCACCTTGGCCATCATCTGCCGTATCACCCGTTCTTCTCTGCTGGAAGTGTTGCGCATGGATTACATCCGCACCGCTCGTGCCAAGGGGTTGCACGAGCGTGTGGTGCTGCTACGGCATGCCTTGCGCAATGCCTTCATCCCCACGCTGACTACCATGGGGTTAGCTTTTGCCGGGCTGATGACCGGCGCCATCATGACCGAGACCATTTTCGCCTGGCCCGGCATTGGACGCTATGCCGTGGAGGCGGCAGTGAACTTGGATTACCCGGCTGTGCTGGGGACAACCCTGCTTATTGCCCTGATTTACATCTTTGTCAACCTCATTGTGGACATCCTGTACGGTGTGATCGACCCACGCATTCGAGAGGCGTAAGATCGTGCAAGGTGAGGAGTGACATGGATACGCACACCCAAAGGGCATCGTTCATGACGGAGCGACTCCGGCAGCGGCTTTCTTCCCAATCGCCTTGGGTAAGCGGACTGCGCATGTTTGTACGCAACCGCATGGCCATGTTTGGGACAGCGGTGATTTTCATCTGGGCCATTGTCGCTATCGCTGCGCCACTTATTGCCCCTTACGACGCCCTGGCACAGAAGGTCGAAGACCGACTGAGTCCACCTTCGGCACAGCACCTTTTTGGCACTGATGAACTGGGTCGTGATGTGTTCAGCCGTGTAGTTTATGGAGCGCGCATCTCGCTACCAGTGGGTTTGGTGGTAATCCTGTTTTCGATGCTCATGGGTGCTTTCGTGGGAGCACTGGCTGGTTACCTTGGCGGCATCTTTGACCTGCTGGTCATGCGCGTGGCAGATATTACGCTGGCATTTCCCTCCATCGTGCTGGCTCTGGCTATCGCTTCAGTGCTCGGTCCCAGCCTGAAGAATGCTGTAATTGCCATGATCTTGGTATGGTGGCCAGAGTACGCACGTCTGATGCGTGGACAAGTGCTCAGTGTGAAGCATAATGACTACGTGATGGCTGCACAGGCAATTGGAGTGCCTCAGAAGCGCATTCTGAGCCGACACATCATCCCCAACACGAGCGCTCCCATTATCATCAAAGCCTCGCTGGATGCCGGCAGCGCAATTCTGAACATTGCTGCTCTCAGTTTCATTGGATTGGGAGCCGTGCCGCCCACGCCGGAATGGGGAGCGATGATCTCGCTAGGCCGTTTCAAATTCTACCAATGGTGGTTGACTACATTCCCTGGCCTGGCTGTGCTCAGCGTGGTCTTGGGTTTTAATTTCCTCGGCGATGGATTGCGCGATGCGTTTGATCCGCGTCTGCGAGGCGTTTAGCCATCCGTGACAATGGGAATGGGGTCGCCCAATACAGGGATGGGATAGGTCACACTCAGATCCCACCATGCCATCCAGAGCGCAGGAACCTCACGTAGCCAGTACTCACGGATGTGAGGATAAGTCCTGTGATCCGCAACGTAGCCCACGGCATGTAAACCCAGGCGCTCGGAGATGTACAAAGCGCGCGGGAGGTGGTAACGCTGTGTCACCAGCACTACATCGCGCAAGCCAAAGATATCCCGAGCACGGTAGCAGGTGTCATAGGTACGTCGCCCGGCATAGTCCAGAACAATGGCGTCATCGGGCAGCCCTAGGCTCAGTGCATATTCCCGCATCTTGGCTGGTTCATTGTAGTGCACGAAACGATTGTCACCGCTGAAAAGGATTTTGCGCACGCGTCCGGAGCGGTACAGCGCAATGGCTGCCTCGACGCGATCCTTCATCACATCGCTGGGCGTACCATCCGGCCAGTATCCTGCGCCAAAGACCACAGCCACAGGCTTTGGTGGCACTTCCTCGACACTGTGATAGATGCGCTGCTCATAGCGCGCGGTCAGCGTCCAGGTGGGAAAGGCTACCAGGGTAGAGCCCACAATGACAGTGAGCAGAGCAAGCCAGGGTCCCGCTTTCACTCTTTTAACCACTAGAAGCCAGTTCACAGTGTAGTGAGAGCCTCCTCCATGCGATGCAGTGCTTCGGTCAAGGTGCTGCGCGGACAGCCAAAGTTGAGCCGCACAAATCCCTCACCGCCTCGGCCGTAATCTAGGCCGTCGTTCAGTGCAACCCGTGCTTTCTCCAGGAAGAACTGCTGGGGGTTGCCTGGGATTCCCGACTGACGGCAGTCCAACCAAGCCAAGTAAGTAGCCTCCGGCTTGGTCATTTTGATCCCACGCAGGTTCTGATGCACGTATTGCAGGATAAAGTCACGGTTGGCCTCTAGATAACGCAACAATTCCTCCAGCCAGGGTTGGCAATCACGGTACGCGACCAAAGCGGCGAGATAACTCATGATGTCTGGCTCGCCTACCAGACCCCTCTTGGCTGCGCACAGCTTCTCTCTCAATTCCTTATCCGGCACGATGCCCACTGCGAAGCGCAAGCCCGGTATGTTGAACGTCTTGCTCGGAGCCATCAAAGTAACAGTCCGCTTGGCTATCTCCGGAGCCAATGAAGCGATGGGCAAATGGCGGGTGCCACTAAAGAGAAAATCGCAGTGAATCTCATCCGAACAGATCACGATGTTATGCCGCAAGCAGATTTCAGCCATACGCTCCAGTTCTTCCTGCGAAAATGCCCGTCCCACAGGATTGTGTGGGTTACACAGAATGAAGACGCGCGTTCGTGGGGTGATGCTTCCCTCGAAACGGTCGAAATCCACTGTGTACCGCCCATCTGCGCCGCAGGTCAATTCCATTTCATCGCGAGTGCATCGCGCATTGAGCGGAGCTTGGAGGATAGGAGGATAGCCCGGAGTCTGGACAAGCACGCCATCGCCCGGTGAGGTCAGTGCCTGACAAGTCAGGTTGAAGCCAATGACCACACCAGGCAGGAAGAGCAGCGCCTCCGGTTCTACCTGCCAACCATATAGCCTGCGCAGGCGCGTGGTGATGACCTCGCGCAGTTCCGGTGGCTCACGCCCGTAGCCAAAGATGCCATGCTCCACACGCTGGCGCAGAGCCTGAATCAGCGGCTCGGGCACGCGGAAATCCATGTCCGCTACCCATAGCGGCAGTGCCTCGCGGGGGTAACGGCTCCACTTTTCGCTGTCGGTACCACAGCGGTCAATCAATTGGTCAAAGTCGCAGGTTGTCATGCTCACTCCACCTCTTTGTGATCGTGTGCATACAAAATCGGTGGACATTGTACCCCAAGAAAGAACGAGCAGCAAAATGGCTTAGATGATGCCATTTGAACTTGTTGCAGGACGTTTGGTACAATACGCCCAGCAAATCATCGCCGAAATTCCTTTGGCATCAACCAATCCGTAGGATGGTTTTGGAATACACTAGTATGGCGACTTCTCTAGCCGCCCTAATGGATAAAGCCGGGTGGAAAAATCGGAGTCTAGAGAAAAACATCACGCGGGAGGTTCAATGGATACCAAAGCTTTTTACCCTTCGGATTTCGCACATACGTTTTCCATCGTCGCCCGTGATGCCCAGACGGGACAGCTCGGCGTAGCGGTGCAATCACACTGGTTTTCTGTGGGCAGGCTAGTCTGTTGGGCAGAAGCAGGTGTGGGAGCAGTGGCCACTCAGGCCTTGGTCCAGGTAAGTTACGGCCCTCTGGGTCTGGAAAGGATGCGCAGAGGCTTTTCTGCTCCCGAAGCGTTAGCTGAACTCTTATCCGCAGATGAGGGGCGGGAGATGCGCCAGGTGGCTATGGTGGATGCACAGGGACGTGTGGCGGCACACACGGGTACACAGTGCATCGCGGAGGCTGGACATGAGGTTGGTGAGGGGTTCAGCGTCCAAGCCAATATGATGGCCAATAATCAGGTCTGGCCAGCTATGTCCCATGCCTTCCGACAGGCGCAGGGAGACCTGGCTGAGCGTATGCTGACGGCACTGGAAGCAGCACAGAATGCTGGTGGTGACGTGCGCGGCAAGCAGAGCGCTGCCCTGCTCATCGTCGCTGGCGAGCCAACCCCTGAGCCATGGACAGGCGTGCTCGTAGAACTCCGTGTGGAAGATCACCCTGAGCCCTTGGTGGAATTGCGGCGGTTGCTAAACCTGCATCGGGCTTACGAGCACATGAACCAGGGCGATGCGCTGCTAGGGGAGAACCGAACCGAAGAGGCGCTGGCAGAATACCGCCTCGCTGCGCAGATGGCACCTGACATCCCTGAGTTACCATTCTGGCACGCCGTGACCTTGGCCGACTTAGGCTGCTTAGAGGAAGCGTTGCCCATCTTCCGCGAGGTGTTTGCTCGTGACCCGAATCTGACACTGCTGCTACAGCGTCTACCGGCCTCTGGTCTGCTGCACGCAGATGAGCAGGTGATAACCCGTATTCTCAACGAGGCAAAGCGCTGATCTGCGCACAACCTGCGAAACCAGCGCCAAGTGAGAGAAGCGGAACGGTTAGCGACCCTAATACAAGGCAGAGGCCTCTGGGGTGCAAACCCTCAGAGGCCTTTTAGAACCTATCTACTCAAGCCCCCACCTCAAGCAGCGTGAGATACGCAGGTAATCCACATACAGCCGCGTCCATGCTCCTGGCCATCTCTGGATAGTAGGATTGCCGATGTATACGCTCGTCGGACGTATCGCTGACCTAACTGAGCCAACCAATAGACCATCCACGTACAGGGTATAGAGATCCCCTTGTTCCAAGGTGATGCGCACCTCGTGCCAGTTCGTGTCCCCCGGAGTGCCCATCCACTTCACACTTCCCTTGAACAGCGAGATGTCAAAGCGGTATACATTTCCTGCCGGGTCCACCACATGATGGATGTTCAGGATGTTCTCAACGCCCGGTGGCAATAACTCGGAGGAAGGCACGCGACTGCCATCAAAGGGTGTCGAGTTCAAAGCAATGGTCGTGCCATAGGCAGTGAAATCCGAATAGCGGAAACGCGCTTCGAAGGCAAAGTCATCGCCTGCCCCCACAAAGAGATCGTTGCGCCACAGCAGCGGGAAGCGATCTATGAATGGTTGTGTCCATTGGTAGAGTATGCCCCCGCTTACTAGTTGTTGACCGCCATCCAGGCTGACGGCCCAGCCATTCAATGCGGGATCGTTGAACTCCTCCCGGAACGTGTATCCCCACTCTGCGCAGCGTTGGGAGTAGTTATTGAATAGTACGGGTATGTAGAGTCGGCGTGGGGTAGGCGTGGGGGTACTCGTCGGTGTAGCTGTAGCGGTGGGGGTCGCTATGGGAGTGGCAGTTTCCGTTGGCGTGGCTGTTGGTGTATCAGTTGGCGTGGAGGTAGGCGTATTGGTGTGCGTTGGGGAGGCGGTTGCAGTAGCCGTAGACGTAGCAGTGGGTGTTTCGGTAGGTATGGCAGTCTCTGTAGGCGTTGCCGTAGATGTAGCTGTGGCTGTCTGCGTGGCAGTAGGCGTTGGCGTCTCCGTTGGGGTATCCGTCGGCGTTGGGGTGGGCGGTGGAACATACAGGATGAAAAACTTGGGGCGGTGCTCAATCGAACCAAAATCATTGACATCGTTCGAACTGTCGAAATAGAGGATGTCGTTATCCCATTCATCCACAGCCTGTATGGACACACCGTAATTGGGCAGCCAGCCATTTACCCAACCATCCACTACACGAGTCAGGTCAAAGTCATACCATGTGAAGATGTTCGTAACCGTTACTTCTGACTCTGGCGTCTGTTCGCGGTCACTAGGGCCATTGCATCCGCCCACTTCCCACGGCGTCCAGGCTTGGGCCCATGACCATGTAGCCTCATTGGCAATCCAATTGCGTTTCACATTGTAAACACCAACATCCAGCTCAAACGGGGCTCCACTCCAGCGTTCCGCATACAGCGACAGCACCGCGCAAACGATGCGGGAGCCAGGTGGGATGACCGACAAATCGAAGCGAATCAACGCACTATCTTTACGTCGCATGCCCACCCGGAGATACCATTTGTCTGCAAAGTTGTCATCGGGGAAATCTCTATGGAGTGTCGTATCTTCGGCACCAGTGTAACCATCAACACCCTGTTGCAATACGATCAAAGTTGCGCCAGGCTCTGGAGTGCCCGCGCAGGGAACGCCGGCATGAGCGCCTGCAAGATAGCCATGTTGGCCGCTATAGGAGCGGGCCATGATGTCTTGATGAGCCTGCGCCTCGCTATGGAGGTCCTGTTGCTCAACGAGGAATGTGGCTGCCAGTCCCGTTAAAATGAGAGCGAGGGTCAAGGGTATACGCACCCAGGGAGCAAATGTTTTCATGTTGGTCCTCCGATGTGGTTTTTAGAATACCTGAATGAACCGCGGCATACCCACGGCTCGAACCTCAGCAAGCCAGCCCCACGCTCTGTACACTGGCAGGATGGGAACTGCCTTGCCTGGTTTTGTCCTCGTCTAATCCAGCCCCCAGCTCATGCAGCGTGAGATGCGTACGTAATCCACATACAATTGCGTCCAGGCACCCGGCCAAGTTTGAATAGTAGGGTTGCCAATGTATATGCTTGCCGGTCGCGTCGTTGATCGGATGGAGCCGACCAGTCGTCCATCCACGTACAGTGTATATATCTCTCCGCGCTCCACAGTGATGAGCACCTCGTGCCAACTCGTATCCCCTGGGGCGCCAATCCATGTGAGGCGGCCTTTGAATAAGGAGATGTCAAAACGGTACACATTGCCAGCCGTATCCACAACATGGTGGATATTCAATACATCTTCCATGCCTGGGGCCAGTGGCAGTGGCGATATGATTCGATTGCCATCCACAGGCGCTGAGTTCAAGGCAATCGTGGTACCATAGGCGGCGAAATTCGAGTAGCGAAAACGAACCTCAAAAGCAAAATCGCTGCCCGCGCCTTCGAAGAGGTGGTTGTGCCACAGCAAGGGAAAACGATCTATGGGTGGTTGTGTCCACTGATGGAGCACACCACCACTCACCTCCTGCCGGCCGCCATTCAGACTCCCTGACCAACTGCTGAGCGTAGGGTCATTGAACTCCTCAGCAAAGCTATAGCCCCATGCTACACAGCGCATAGAATAGTTTCTCCATAGCACGGGAATAAAAAGACGGTATGGAGCAGGCATAGGTGTGCTGGTAGGCGCAACCAGTGTCGTGGTTGGCGTGGGCATGGGGGTCTCGGTGGGCGCGACAGGGGTGATAGGCGTAGCTGTCGGCGAAGGCGTGGGGGGCTCTGTAGGTGCAACCGGTAGAGTGGGCGTGGCCGTCTCTGTGGGCTCGATAGGCAGGGTAGGCGTCTCTGTGGGCCCGACAGGCAGGGTTGGTGTGGCCGTCTCTGTGGGCACAACAGGCAGGGTAGGCGTGGCCGTTTCTGTAGGCAGGACTATCGGCGTGGCCGTATCGGTTGGGATAGCTGTTTCCGTAGGAGTGCTTGTGGGCGTCGCGGTTGATGTGAACGTCGGCGTGGGAGTAGGAGTGGGTGGCGGAACGTACAGCACGATCAATTTGGGGCGATTCGCAATCGAGCCAAAGGTGTCCACATCGTCCGAAGCAGCAAACCAGATCAAATCCAAATCGAGCGCATCCATAGGCTGCAGGGATACGCCATAGTTTGGCAAAGAGCCATTCACCCAGCCATCTACCACCTGCGTCAAGTCAAAATGATACCATGTACGGATGTTCTTGATGGTGATGACCGATGCGGGTACTTGTGCACGATCGTTACTCCCGTTGCATCCCCCCACTTGCCAGGGAGTCTGAGCGGAGGACAAATGCCAAGTAGCCTCGGAGGCGACCCAGTCACGCTTCACGTAATAGGCTCCAACAGCCAGTTCGAATGGCGGCCCGCCCCACATCTCCGCGTATAATGACAGGGCAGCGCAAATGACCCGCGAGCCAGGCGGAATGCTCGATACATCGAAGCGGATCAAGGCGCTGTTCTGGTTTTTGTAGCCAACGCGCAGGAACCATTTATCGGAGAGATTCCCTTCATATCGGGCGAGCGTTGTGTCCTCAGCCCCGGCATAGCCATCCATGCCCTGTTGAAAAACCAGCAGGCTTGCACCTGGTTCTGGGGTTCCTTCACAAGGCAACCAGAGCCCATTCACCGTCGCGGGATTAGCAGGATTTTGACCCATGTGTGCATTGGCTATCAGGGAAGCAGAGTCCTTCCAAATGGGGTCAGCTTTGCTGGGCATTCTTTGTTGCTCGACCAATAGGCCTGTCAAGAGACAAAGCGCGATGAAAGCAAGCCGAATGCAAAAAACAGTTTTATTACTCATCATAGTCTCCTTGAGCGTTATAGCCTACCACTACAGGCCTGTCTGGATGAGCAGAGCAGCGGGCTTACTCATATTATATATTAAAACCAGGCTCTGTCAATTCAGAAGGAGAGAGGAGGTGTAGTTCAACTTGGGGGCAAGTTGTTGAGCCTTCGTTTATTCGTGTCCATATGCGTAGGCCATGTTCGCCCCCGAAGCTGAACTATACTCAGAGAGAGGGTATAGCGACTACCCAAATTGCAAAGTTTACAAAGAATACGCTCTGGTAAAATCTAATTGCTTTTGGAATCAGTGGAGAATGGCGATTGGGCTGCTTTGTCATGCTTATATTATAATTACAATTGAGCAGCGCCTGATGCGAGAGGAACAGAGCCACATGCATTGTGTCAGGTTCCAGCAATGGCCATGCTTGCACCAGTGAAAACTCATAGATAACACCAAAGGAGAATTGGAGTATGGCTACATTGGACAATCTGAAAGCAGCATTTGCAGGGGAGAGTCAGGCGAATCGAAAGTACCTGGCTTTCGCGAAGAAGGCAGAGGCGGAAGGGTATCCTCAAATTGCCAAACTTTTCCGAGCCGCAGCCGAGGCAGAGACCGTCCACGCTCATGCGCATTTGCGTGTGATGGGTGGCATCAAGTCTACAGCCGAGAACTTGCAGGCTGCTATTGATGGCGAGGGGTTTGAATTCAAGGAGATGTACCCTCCATACCTGGCCGAGGCGGAGAAGGAAGGCAATAAAGCCGCAGCAAACAGCTTCAAGTACGCTATGGAAGTAGAAAAAGTCCACTACAACCTGTACTCGCAGGCTCTAGAGACGCTCAAGGCAGGCAAGGACCTACCCAAGGCGCCCATCTTTGTCTGCGATGTATGCGGCTATACAGTCAGCGGCGAGGCGCCGGACAAATGCCCTGTCTGCGGCGCAAAGAAAGAGCGCTTCTTCGAGGTATCCTGAACTGCGCTACAAAAGGATGCTGAAGAGTTCGCAGTGAGCGCTTTAGCGCTGCATGCGCACTGGAGGTTTTTTCCCTGCCCATAAGCCATACAGCGCATATTGCGAACACCAAATAAAACCGGAAACCACCCCTGAAAATTCTTTTGCACAAAAGCGGAGGGAGTTGTGGCAATCCACGTCTCCCTCCACAAATCTTGCGGTTGGTTTGGTCGAAACAGGCAGTCCGCTCCCTCGCTATGCCCTCGTCAATACATGCGCGTACAGGCCACGAAGAATGCCCAAACCATCAAGAGCAGGATAAGCACCATCACAAACCACAAGCATCCGCAAGGCCAACAGCCCACAGGGCGATGATAAGGATATGGCCGCCAGAAACGTCTTCGCCAAGGTCTGAACCACCAGAACATTGTCCACCTCCTCGCTACAAGTGCAGCGCTCAAGCGCTCCTTCCCGTTGCCTATCCGGCGATTGCTTTTGTCCATTTCTCATCCAAAAATATACACGAACGCGCGCCCTTTTTCCTGAAAGAGAGCAGACAAATAGCTGACACTGCTTCTTGTCCACGACCAACGTCGGAAAAGCCAAATCCCGCCTCGTGTCGAGGCGGGATTTGATCTGGCACCCCCGGCAGGACTCGAACCTGTGACCTCAGCGTCCGCAGCGCTGCGCTCTATCCCCTGAGCTACGGGGGCATGTTATATATGACCTAGCGGCGTCGGAGCCGCTGCTGATCGGCTTTTTCAGGCGGGGAGACTGGGATTCGAACCCAGGGAGGAGGTTTCTAACCCCCTCAACCGCTTAGCAGGCGGCTCCGATCGTCCACTCTGGCATCTCCCCAGCAGGCACAACCGCTTCAACTGCGGAGGGAGAGGGATTCGAACCCCCGGTGGGACAAGCCCACAACGGTTTTCAAGACCGCCGCAATAGTCCACTCTGCCATCCCTCCAATAGAGCGATGAAGGATTTCGTTGTGTTTCTAGTATAGCGCAGAGCGCTGCGAAAGTCAAACGCAGTACATGAGGGAGAAAACTGGTTTCTTCCTGATTGGCTCAGCGGATGACCTCTACGCCGCCCATGTACGGGCGCAGCACCTCGGGAACGACGATGCTGCCATCGGCTTGCTGATAGTTCTCCATGACCGCGATGAGCGTGCGCGGCAAGCCCAGCCCGGAGCCATTGAGCGTGTGTACGTACTCTGGCTTGGCACCACGCTCGCGGCGGAAGCGGATGTTGCCACGGCGCGCCTGGAAATCCTCGCAGTTGGAAATGCTCGATACCTCCAGCCATTCCTGACAACCTGGTGCCCACATCTCGACATCGTACTTCTTGGCAGCGACAAACCCCAAATCTCCGGTGCACATCAGCACCACGCGATGGGGGATGCCCAGCAGGCGCGCGACATCCTCGGCGTGTTCGACCATTTTCTCCAGTTCATCATAACTGGTTTCTGGCGTGGTGAATTTGTACATCTCCACTTTGTCGAACTGATGCCCGCGCTTGATGCCGCGCACATCCCGCCCAGCGCTCATCTTTTCGCGGCGGAAACAAGCCGAATAGGCCACGTAATTCAAGGGCAGCTTCTCAACTGGCAAAATCTCGTCGCGATGCAGATTGGTCAGCGGCGTCTCGGCGGTGCCGATCCAGCAGAAATCCTCCTCTGCATCGTGGTACACATTGTCGCGGAACTTGGGCAGCTTGCCATCCACCCACAGACACTCTTCGCGCACCATGAATGGGGGATAGATCTCGGTATAGCCATGCTGCTGAACATGCAGGTCAAGCATCCAGGCGATCAAAGCGCGTTGCAACCGCGCGCCCAATCCTTTGAGGATGTAGAAACGGGAGCCCGACATCTTGACTCCGCGTTCGAAATCAATAATGTCCAGGGTTGGGCCTAGGTCCCAATGGGTCAGCGGTTGAAAATCAAAATGCCGCGGCTCACCCTCGGTGCGCACAATGACGTTTTCGCTTTCGTCTTTGCCCACAGGCACGCTCTCATGAGGCAGGTTGGGCACCTCGAGCAATGCCTGCCTAAGTTGTTCCTCGATCGTTTTTACCCGCTCGTCCAGAGCCTTGATCTGCTCTCCGACTTGGCGCATTTCTTCCTTAAGCGCTTCGGCTTCGGGAGCACCACGCAAGCGACCAATTTCCTTGGAGACTTCGTTGCGACGGGCACGCAAAGCCTCTACCTGGCTGAGCAGGTTGCGGCGCTGCTCGTCCAAATCCAGGATCTCATCAATAGGTGCGCTGAGTTGCAATGTCGCAATCGCCTGGCGCACATAGTCGGGCCTCTCACGGATGAGTTTCAGGTCAATCATCATGCACCTCCCAGTATGAGAATAGAAATGCCCCCTGCCCTGAAAGGACGAGGGGGCATTCGTGGTGCCACCTTTCTTCGCTTTGGAGCCATGCTCCAAAGCCTCTGGGCTCGTTAACGGGAGCAACCCGGCATGGCTTAACCAGATGCTTTGTGCCGCACGCTCAAAGCTCTGTTTTCGCCCGCGGCTCCGGAGTGGATTTCAGCGCTGTTGCCCGCCACCTTTCCACCAGCGGCGGCTCTCTGCTGGGCCGAAGCAGTGCCTACTTGCCTCCATCACAGCCAGTACAGTATCATTGTAGCATGGGAGATGCATGTTGTCAAATGCAGTGCGTTACTGTGTGGAAAGGCCAATTCCTTAAGGATTTTTCGCCTTCAGCCAGGGAATGGACTCTCTTAGAAAAGCCGCAATTACGGCCACTTGGCGGTTAGAGAAAAAGGCTCGTATAGCAACTCTGGAACTTTTAGGGGGCTATTTGACGTCTGTCTGATTGGCTCATTACGGCTTCTTGTGCTATAATTCAACCGCAAATACAACAAGGAGGTACTTCGATGAAGAAAGACCTACTGAGCCTGGCTGATCTCTCTGCCGAAGAAATTTGGCATATCCTGAACGTGGCCCAGGAACTGAAAGAGGAATGGCAAGCGGGAGGCAATCAGCCTATTCTGATGGGCAAGACCCTGGGCATGATCTTTCAAAAGCCCTCCTTGCGCACACGGGTTTCCTTCGAAGTCGGGATGCTGCAACTCGGTGGGGAGGCATTGTACTTATCGCCGGAGGAAATCCAGCTTGGCAAGCGCGAAAGCGTCGCTGATGTAGCCCGCGTATTGAGTCGTTATGTGGATTGCATTATGGCACGGGTCTTTGCCCATAAAGACGTGGAGATGCTGGCGGCTTATTCCCGTGTTCCCGTGATCAATGGACTCTCCGATTACAGCCATCCCTGCCAGGGGCTGTCAGATTTCTTCACCATCCTGGAGAAGAAGGGCGGATTGCACGGACTGAAACTGGCTTGGGTGGGAGATGGCAACAACGTGTTGACTTCTCTGCTCTTTGGCGGCACCAAGCTCGGGATGGAGATTGCTGTAGCCACACCCCCGGGCTATGAACCCGCGAGTGAGGTACTAGAACTGGCTCTTCGCTTCGCTAAGGAGAGCGGAAGCAACGTGGAGGTCGGGAATGATCCACAGGCTGCAGTGCACAATGCCGATGTCATCTACACCGATGTCTGGACAAGCATGGGTCAGGAGGCAGAGCAGGAGCGGCGGCGCAGAGTGTTTCCGCCTTATCAAGTAAACGCTGCTTTGGTAGCCAAGGCCAAGCCAGATGTGATCGTCATGCATTGCTTGCCAGCACATAGGGGGGAAGAGATCACCGATGAGGTGGCTGATGGCCCCAACTCTGTGCTTTTTGACCAGGCCGAGAATCGCCTGCATGCTCAAAAAGGATTGCTGGCAGTGTTACTAGCGAACAAGTAGAGGAAGAAAATCAGCACAGAGAGATTATTCGTGCTGGGTTTTGGTTGGGTGAGACAAGGGGAAACACGTGTCGGATATCCTTTGGGTCTTTTCACACATCAGTTTCAGCGATGTCATTGACATTTTGCTAGTGTCCAGCATCTTCTTCGCTGTGCTGCAACTCTTTAGGGGCACGCAGGCCATTCAACTCCTGCGCGGAGTGATTATCTTCATCTTCCTGGCCGTGCTGCTCAGCAACGTGCTGCGGCTGACTGCCTTTAGCTGGTTGCTCGGCAACGCCATTCCGGCTTTATTGGTGGCCATCCCAGTCATCTTCCAACCCGAGCTGCGCCGAGCATTGGAACGCCTGGGACGGGCGGGAGGGTTGATTGACCGTCCCATGCGCGAGGCTGCTGTAAACCGAACCATTAGCCAGGTTGCGCGGGCCTGCCGTCTGTTGTCTGAATCCCGCTATGGAGCCATCATCGTCCTGGAACGCAATACTGGCTTGCAGGATCATGCAGATACAGGCGTAGAGATTAAAGCCCAAGTATCGAGCGAACTCTTGTTGACCATCTTCTACCCGAATACTCCGCTACATGACGGGGCCGTGATCATTCGTGAAGATGAAATCGTGGCAGCAGCCGTGGTCCTGCCTCTTTCCAACAGCACCTTGGCAGATCATTACCTAGGCACACGGCATCGCGCGGCGCTGGGCATCAGTGAACAGACCGATGCCATCGCCGTCATCGTCTCTGAGGAAACAGGCACGATTTCCGTAGCACATAATGGGCGCATGGTTCGCTACCTGGATGAGACCCGCCTGCGCAACATCCTACAAAGGCTATATCGCCCCTATCTGCAAATTGACCTATCTTCCTGGATACGCCTGCGAGGGCGCGAACGATCCGACTCGAAAGAGGTCAAGGAGTTGAAGCTGTGAACGGGAAAGTGTGGCGTGTCCTACTCTCGAATTTCAGTTCAGCACTCCTAGCGCTGTTCCTAGGGTTGGTAGTCTGGGTAGTTGCGGTGTACGAGAAAGCTCCACCGCGCACGGACTTTTTTCCGCAAGCCATCCCTATTAAGATCATCAATCTGCGTCCGGAACTGACAATTACTGGCCCAGTAGTAACCGAGGCAAAGGTCAAAATACGTGCCTTTGCCAGTACCTGGGACAAACTACAGCCGGAGAACTTCGAAGCCACGGCTGATTTGCAGGACTTGGAGGCCGGGCAACATGAAGTGCCAGTGGTCGTCAAACCACTGGAGAAGAGTGTGGTAATCCTCGCGGTCGAACCCTCACGCATCACCATAAACTTGCAGGAGATGGAAACGCGCAAGGTACGCGTCAAGGTGAAGGTGTTAGATGAAGAGAGCGTGCCACTTGGTTACATTTCACGCTTGCCGGAGGTGACGCCTGAACAAGTTACGCTCACTGGCCCCAAGAACTTGGTCGCTCAGGTGACTGAAGCGGTCATCGAAGTAAGCCTCAAAAATGCACGGGAGACAATACTCAAGCAAGAAGCTCCTAACTTAGTGGATGGAATGGGGAATCGCATCGCGGGATTGTCGGTGTCACCAGCGACGGTAACAGTGAAAGTGGTCATAGAACGTCAAGTAGGCTATCGCGATGTAACGGTTAGAGCACTGATGAAAGGTTCGCCGGCGCCAGGCTATTGGATTAGCAACATCCGCGTTGAACCCGCGCTGGTTACTGTCTACGGCCAGCCGACAGTGATCGAAGATCTACCCGGTTACCTGGACACGCAACCCATTGATGTGGACGGGGCTAAACAGGATGTCATCCAGCGTGTTGCGCTGGCCTTGCCCGAGGGGATCCTGGTGCTTGGGGAGGGTGCAGGCAAAGAAGGAATCCTGGTGCAAATCAGCATCCAGCCCCTGATGGGCGGACAGACCATCCATGCTGAGCTTACCTTGCAAAACCTCCGCATAGGGTTACAGGCCATCGCTTCACCGACAGCAGTGGACGTGATCCTCTCCGGACCGCTGCCAGCCCTGCAAGAATTAAAGCCAGAGGACGTGCAAGTTGTCCTAGATCTCTTTGGCCTGAGCAAGGGCACGCATAAGGTCACTCCGAAAGTCATCCTGCCAGTAGGGTTTGGACTGGAAGTCAAGAGCATTGTTCCAGATATTGTAGAAGTGACGATTGAGTAGCCATAACGAACATCTGGGGAACAACGCATTTCCTGGCTGGATGTGAGAAGCTATGTTGGGGTTTATCGCTCTTAGCCAGGGATTTTTCGCCGCCTGCGGCCGCTCGCAATGACGATCTGAAGTCCTAGCGTCCTGCATTCTGGAAGAGGATAGCATTCCTGCACACCAACCCATACAAAAACCCGGTAGGCAGAACCCACCGGGTTTTTGATCCAAGACATTCAGTTTGTAAGGTAATTTAACGCTTGGTGTACTGCGGGGCCTTGCGCGCTCGCTTTAAGCCAGGCTTTTTGCGCTCCTTAGCACGTGGGTCTCGGGTAAGAAAGCCTTGTTGGCGTAGCGTCGGGCGCAGCTCTGGGTCCGCTGCCTGCAACGCACGCGCAATGCCATGGCACACCGCACCTGCCTGTCCAGAGACGCCTCCGCCCTCCACTTTCACGACGACATTGAATTGCCCCAGCATGTTCGTAGCGCGCAGGGGAGCGCGGATCAGAAGGCGGTCCGCTTCGCGGGAAAAGTACTGATCGGCAGGCTTCTCGTTGATAATGATGTCACCCGTGCCAGGATAGAGACGCACGCGAGCCACTGCACTCTTTCGTCTTCCGGTACCATAGTAATATTTGCTTGACATTCCACTGTGCTCCCTTAATCAGGTAATCCTCTGGTCCTCTTGGGCCTCCTGACCCAAATGGTCAGGCAGCGCCGATGGTGCATCGGCTAGTGCCCTGAGACATTTGACCAGCCAACCCGTTATAATTCCAAAAACTCAGGCTGTTGGGCTTGATGAGGATGCTGCCCACCCGCATACACCTTCAGTTTCTTTATCATCGCACGACCCAGACGGTTCTTTGGCAGCATTCCACGCACAGCATGAATGAGAACGCGGTCAGGATGCTTTTGCAACTGCTCTCGCAGGACCACGCTCTTCAGTCCGCCCAGATGACCAGAGTAGCGATAATAGTACTTCGTATCCAGTTTCCGTCCGGTAACCTGGATTTTATCCGCATTGATCACGACCACGTAATCGCCGCCATTCAGATGCGGAGTGAAGCCAGGTTTATGTTTCCCACGCAGGATGCGGGCGATTTGTGTGGCCAGACGCCCCAAGGACTTGCCCTCGGCATCAACCACATACCACCGTCGCTCGATCTCTCCTGCTTTCACGGCATACGTCTTCATTTCCCTTACATCCTCCTAACCCACCTTCAGAAACCAGGCTTTTGAAAAGCCGGTTGAATCAGTTCAATAGTTCACGCGCACTAGGCAAAGCCCATGTGCTGGCGCCGCGACTGCGGGCGTGCGGCGATGTCTCAACGAAAGGAGACGTGCAAAACCCTCGACCGACAGATCTCCTATCCCCACTAGCAGCAGATTGCCGACGATGCGCCGCATCATAGCGCGTAGGAAGGCATCGGCTTCGAGTTCCACATAGACAAAGTCGCCTTCTCGCCAGCAACGGGCGCGATAGACCGTGCGCACGCTATTCTCTCCCTTCGGCGGCCAGCCAAAGGGCAAAAAGTCATGCGTACCTACTAGGCAAGCACAGGCATGGTCCATGGCTTGCACATCCAAGGGCCTGCCAAAGTGATAGGCATAGCGCGCAGCAAGTGGCGAACGTACGGCACCATTGTAAATGGTATAGACATATTCACGACTGCGGGCATCGTAGCGGGCATGAAAACCCGGCGGAGCCTCGCGCAATGCGACAATCGCCACATCAGCAGGCAGAACAGCATTCAGCGCGCGGTGCAAATCAGCCAAAGAATGGCCCCATGAGACAGTGAAATGGATCACCTGACCTCTGGCATGGACACCGGCATCGGTACGACCCGCGCCAACAATCCTTGTCCGCTGTTGCGTGACGACAGCCAGAGCGTGCTCAATCTCACCCTGAACCGTGCGGCCACGACGCTGTATTTGAAACCCAAGGTAGTCTGTGCCATCGTATTCGACAATGGCCATAAGGTGATACGAATTGGGCGTGTGACGCTGGTCGTTGGCCCCGGTTGGGGGCTCAATGGCCTGCGCCTCGCTCATGCTCATTTCACCAATTCCAGCAAGACCAAAGGGGCGGCATCGCCCTGCCTTGGCCCCAGCTTGATCAACCGCGTGTAGCCTCCTGGCCTATCCGCATAACGCGGAGCGACCTCATCAAACAGTTTCTTCACAAGTTCTGGGTCGCTGATCGTGCGCGCGACCAACCGCCGGGCATGCAAATCCCCGCGCTTGGCCAACGTTATCATCTTCTCTGCATCACCCCGGATAGCACGCGCCCTCGCTTCCGTCGTTTGAATCCGCTCATGGCGGATCAACTCGCTGAGCAGATTTCGAAACAGCGCTCGACGCGTGCCGGTATCTCGGCTTAGATGTCGGCCTGCCACACGATGCCTCATGGTGGAGGGCCTCCTTTCAATGCAAAATAATCATCGGGTGCGGGCGAAGACTACTCATCTTCATCCTCACCCAAGTCTTCCAACAGATCGAGTTGGTCGGCAGCAGAGCCTTCCTCTTCTGCGGGCAAATAGCCCTTTTCACGCAGTTTGTCTTTCAGTTCCTTCAGGGACTTTTGCCCAAAGTTGCGAATGCTCATCAACTCGCTTGCATTATCTTTAGTTAGTTTCTCCAAAACCTCACCAACTTTGGTGATTCCTGCCCGTTTGAGGCAGTTATAAGCGCGCATGGACAGTCCCAGTGTTTCGATTGGCGTTTCGTAAATCTGGCTGGGAATGCGCACGGACGACGGTTCAGGCTCTTTCATTTCCTCGAGCGGCACTTCTCTGAAAGCCGCAATGACGTTCATGTGCCGTACTAGGATCTGTGCCGCCGTACTCAATGCCTCTGCTGGACGGATGGTTCCATCCGTCCAGATCTCGAAGATCAAGCGATCATAATCGGTCACCTGGCCCACCCTAGTACGTTCGACAGAGAAACTAGTCTTCAGAATCGGGCTGAAAATAGCGTCTACAGGGATTTGCCCGATGGGCAACTTGCCTCTTTCCTCTGCGGGAGAATAACCCCTGCCCCGCTCCACAATGAACTCGATATCCAGTTCTGAGTCGGAAGAATCGAGTGTCAAGAGGTGCAGTTCTGGGTTAATGATCTCCACATCCGGCGGTGCCTCGATATCGGCAGCAGTTAGCTCCGATTTGCCCTTTGCACTGAGCAGCATGCGCACCGGTTCTCCGGAATAGCAGCGCAGACGCAGTTTCTTTACGTTCAGAATGAGCGTCGTCATATCCTCTTTGGCGCCGGGAATGTCCGAGAACTCATGATATACGCCACTGACACGCAAAGAGGTCACCGCCGCTCCAGACAAAGAGGAAAGAAGCACTCGGCGCAAAGCATTGCCAATGGTCACGCCATAGCCCGTCTCTAGTGGGCTGATGATGAACCGACCATAGCTCTTTGTCGTTGCTTCACATTCAATTTTGGGCAAAACAAATTTTAGCAATGGCACACCCTCCAATTGAGTAACAGGCAATAGCGGGCAAAGTGGGGCGCGTAAAGCGATGCATAATAGGCAACCTCCCGCTTATGCCCCGTTCCTACCGGGAATAGTACTCCACAATCAACTGTTCCTGAATCGGTACATCTATCTGCTCCCGTGAGGGTAGCGTTAACACGCGCCCTTTCAGCTCGGCAGAATCAAGCGCAAGCCATTCTGGCGTCGTGATATGTTCCAGTGACTTGGATAAATCCTTGAAATACGGCTTCTTGCGGCTAGGTTCAGACACGGCAATGATATCGTTGGGTTTCACCAGCAAAGAAGGCACGCGAACTTTTTTGTTGTTCAGTTCAAAGTGGCCATGCAAAATCAGTTGACGTGCCTGATCCCGTGAAGTAGCAAACCCTAAGCGATACACTACATTGTCCAGGCGTCGCTCTAGCGTCTGCAACAGGTTAGCACCCGTCATTCCTTTGTGCTTGAGCGCGGCTTCAAAATACCTGCGGAACTGACGCTCCAAAATGCCATAGATACGGCGAGCTTTCTGCTTCTCCCTGAGTTGCAAACCATAGTCGGAAGCCTTACGGCGAAAGATACGCTTCCGCCCATGCATGCCTGGAACGTAGGCACGACGCTCGAAGGCGCATTTCGGAGAATAGCAACGCTCTCCTTTTAGGAAGAGTTTTTCGCCTTCTCGCCGACACAATTTGCACTTTGCCTCAATATACCTTGCCATTAACCCTCCAAAATCCCAATGACCAAATCTAGATGACCAACTGTCCGTGCATTCGTCACGCTAGATGCGACGTTTCTTCGGTGGACGGCAGCCATTATGTGGGATAGGTGTGATATCCGTGATGGAGCGCACCTTCAAGCCCACTGCTTGGATAGAACGTATTGCTGCTTCCCGTCCTGGTCCAGGTCCCTTGACATAGATGTCTACCTCCCGCACCCCCTGATCCATCGCCTTTTTGGCGGTGGTTTGCGCTGCAATCTGGGCAGCGTAGGGAGTACTGCGGCGAGAACCCTTGAATGGGGGATCAAGTGACCCGGGGCTTCCCCAGAGTATGACATTTCCATCAGGATCGGTAAATGTAATGATGGTATTGTTGAACGTCGCTTGGATATAGGCCCGAGCATGCGGCGTCACACGACGCTCGCGTCGCCGTCCAGATCGTCTTGCAGCCCGTTTTGCCTCTGGCATCTTACCTCCAACTCATTACGAATAGACACTCACTACTTCTTGGCCCGTGAACGCTTTCGCCCTGGAACCGTCTTGCGCGGGCCACGCTTGGTGCGCGCATTGGTGCGCGTGCGTTGACCACGCACAGGCAAGTTTCGGCGATGACGGATACCTCGGTAACAACCGATCTCCGTCAGGCGCTTGATGTTCATCGCCACCTCGCGTCGCAGATCGCCCTCGACTTTGAATTCCCGTTCGATATACTCCCGAATGCGGGTAATATCGCTCTCCGTTAGATCCTTGACCCGCGTATCGGGATTGACTCCCGTTGCCTGAAGGATCTGCTTGCTTCTGCTCGGGCCAATGCCATAGATATAGGTCAAGCCAACCTCGACCCTTTTGTCTCTGGGCAGGTCTACTCCCGCAATTCTCGCCACCGTCATCCTCCTCTAACAGACAATCGCCTATAGCAGCACAACCGAGCCGTTAGCCCTGACGCTGCTTGTGACGCGGATTTTCGCAAATCACGCGCACCACGCCTCGCCGCTTGATAATTTTGCATTTGGCACAACGCCTCTTAATAGATGGTTTCACTTTCATGATAATCTCCCAATCGCACCTGTAGTAAAAACTTGATACAGCATTCTACCTTATGTGATCCAGCGCTGCCAGCAATTCTGCCCGGACTCCCTGGATATCCAGCTCTCCATTGATCTCTACCAACAACCCCCGCTTGCGGTAATATTCCACAAGAGGAGCAGTTTGCTCCAGATACACTTCGATGCGCTTGCGGTGGGTCTCCTCCGTATCATCCTCGCGCTGATACAGTTCACCACCGCAAATGTCGCATTTGCCCGGCTCTCTAGGCGGGTTGTACAGGATGTGATAAGCAGCCTGACAATTGCGGCAAGTCCTCCGCCCGCTAAGACGCTTCATCAACGTCTCAACAGAGCCGTTCATATAGACGACCAAGTTCAAAGCGGTGTTCCTTTGTGCCAGCGCTTTGTCCAGCGCTTTCGCCTGACCAATGGTGCGTGGGAACCCGTCCAATATGGCTCCCTTGGCACAGTCAGGCTGGCTCAAGCGCTCCGCCACCATCGCAATAGTGATCTTATCGGGCACCAACTTGCCCTGATCGATATACTTCTGGGCTTTCTTTCCCAGCGCGGTTTCGTTCTTGATCGCCTCTCGGAAGAGATCACCGCTGGAGACATGGGGCAGTCCCAATTCCTTCTCCAGCAACTCGGCCTGCGTCCCTTTCCCCACTCCAGGAGGCCCCAATAACACTACAAACATGTGCTGTGCTTCCTTGCTACCCTTCTTACCTCTTGATGAAGCCCTCATAATGACGCATCAACAACTGCGCTTCGAGTTGTTTCATCGTATCCAAGACCACACCGACCACGATCAACAAGCCTGTGCTGGTGACCAGCATTTGCCCCGTCCCAACAAGCCCCCTAGTTAAAAACGGCAAAATGGCTACCACGCCTAGGAAGATCGCACCGACTAGAGTGATGCGCCGTAGCACACCATTCAGATAATCCGCAGTGCGTTTCCCCGGGCGAATGCCGGGGATAAAACCACCTTGTCGTTGCAGCAGTTCGGCCAGATTCTGCTGCTGAAAAACGATATCGGTATAGAAATAGGTAAAGCCTATGACCAACATAAAGTACAAGACCCAGTAGAACGCTCCCTCGGAATTGAACAACGAGGAAACGCCCTTGGCAATACGCGCTAGCCAGGCTATCTGAGAATCCACAAAGTAACTGGACACCACGCCCGGCAACAGCATGATCGAAACCGCAAAAATGAGTGGGATCATGCCGGCGGAGTTCACTTGCAATGGAATGTGCGTGCTCTGACCGCCATAGATCTTGGTCCCGCGTACCCGCTTGGCATACTGAACTGGGATGCGCCGTTGCCCCTCTTGAATGAAAATGATAACGACGATGGTCACCGCTGTGATCACCAGGAAGAAGAACAGCCCGGGCAAATTGCCCAGAATCAGTGCTCCCACCCTTTGCGGAATCTCAGCCACAATTCCGCTGAAGATGATCAAGGATATGCCGTTGCCAATGCCCTGCTCATCAATCAACTCGCCTAACCAGATGGCGAACATGGTGCCTGCCGTCAGTGTGGCCAGCGTGGCCAGGGAAGGCAGCAACGTGGCACGGGAAAATCCAAAGTTGGTCAGAGCCCCGCCTCGTTGTAGTAGGGTTGCCTGACTAAATCCCTGCAGCGCTGCCAGCGGGATGGTCAACAAGAGCATGTATTGATTCAGTTTGTTGCGGCCAGCTTCGCCTTCTTTGCTCAGTTCATCCAGCGCAGGGATCAACGGCTGCAGCAACTGCAAGATAATGGATGCTGTAATGTAAGGATAAACGCCCATGGCCATCACCGAGAAATTGGACATGGCTCCACCTGAAAACATATCCAACAGCCCTAGCAACTGGTTGGCTTCGAAAATCCGGCGCAACCCTTCCGGGTCAATGCCAGGAACAGGCACGTGCGCTGCCAGACGAAAGATCACCAGGATAACGAAAGTGAAAATTAACTTTCGCCGCAGGTCTGGTAATTTCCAAGCGTTTGATATAGCTCGCAGCATAGCTCCTCCATCACATCCTGCTGCAACGGCTCAGCCCGCCAGAGAAATGGCAAGGACAAGGCGTTGCCAGCCTACTCCAATTCCACAACTGTGCCTCCTGCCGCTTCGATCTTTTGCTTGGCACTGTCCGAGAACTTGTGCGCTGCTACGGTCAGCGCGCATTTCAATTCACCTCGCCCCAGAATTTTGACCGGTTCTTTGGCAGACTTGATAATGCCCGCCGCTGCCAGCGTCTCGGGGTCAACCTTGCTGCCCGGACCAAATTCAGCCAGGCGATCGAGGTTGACGATGCTATACTGTACTTTGAAAATGTTCGTAAAGCCGCGCTTGTGAGGGAGACGCCGCACCAATGGCAACTGGCCGCCCTCGAAGTACGGCCTGACGCCACCACCCGTGCGCGCGTTCTGCCCCTTCGTCCCGCGCCCGGCCGATTTGCCGTGCCCGGAGGCAGTGCCACGACCAACTCGTTTTTTCTTCTTATTAGCCCCCTCCGGGGGTCGCAATTCATGCAACTTCATCTCGTTCACGCTCCTAAGCAACTGTTAGGCTTCGATCTCCTCTACCTGCACCAGGTGTCGTACTTTGTCCACCATACCACGTATAACAGGCGTGTCTTCATGCTCCACTATATCGCCCAACTGCTTCAGCCCAAGGGCTCGGATCGTGCCCTTCTGCTTCTGCGAGTAGCCAATCGCACTTTTGACATAGATGACACGCAGTTTCCTGCTCACTTTCTTCTTCCTAGACATCGGACTTCCTCCATGGTGCTGTGAGGTCGCTTGCTTTCTTGCCACGCCGTTGCGCTTCGGCCTCGATGTCCTTCAGTTTCCTCAGTCCATGCCAGGTCGCATACGCGACATTAAGTGCGTTGGAACTGCCCAAGGATTTGGTCAGGATATCCTTAATGCCGGCTACTTCCAGAACCGCACGCACACTGCCACCCGCAATCACCCCCGTACCAGGCGAAGCCGGTTTGAGCAAAACCTGCGCCGCGCCAAACTTGGATACGATTTCATGTGGGATCGTGGTGCCAATCAGCGGGATTTTGACCATGTTCTTCTTGGCCCGTTCAACCCCTTTGCGGATCGCATCTGGGACTTCGCGAGCCTTACCCAGTCCAACACCTACACCGCCTTGGCCATCGCCGACCACGACAAGCGCCCGAAACCCAAAATGGCGGCCGCCCTTGATCACCTTCGCCACACGGTCTATATGAATGAGCCGTTCCTGCAACAGTTGTTCCGCTGCGGCTTCTTCCACCGCTCCGGGTTCTGTCAACTCATGCTCAAACTCGTCTGTCATCCATCCCCCTTCTTTGCCCTACCCGATTTCCAGCGTCATTTCTTCGCTGAAGCCAGCAGGCTACAAAATCCCATACTGCTGAACACAGCTAGAATTGCAACCCACCTGCTCGGGCTGCTTCGGCAAGCGCTTTGACACGCCCGTGGTATTTGTAGCCACCACGATCAAATACCACCTGCTTCACACCCTTTTCCAGGGCGCGTTTTGCCAATACCTGCCCCACCAGTTTGGCCTGCTCCGTTTTGTTCAGTTCGCCAATCTGCTGGCGAATCTCTGCATCCAGTGTGCAGGCAGAGGCAATCGTGTGGCCCTGGCTATCATCAATTACCTGAGCATAGATATGCCGCAGGCTGCGAAATACATTCAGCCGAGGTCGCTCTGGTGTACCACGCACTCGTATTCGAATTCTTTCATGTCTTTTTCTACGCGCTGCTTCCGTGTCCTTCTTATCCGTCATTCTTATCCTTAACCTCACTGAAACAGATGCATCGAGGAACAGTTATTTTGTCGATACCTTGCCCGCTTTGCCAGCCTTGCGCCGCACCTGCTCACCAAGGTAACGGATTCCCTTCCCTTTATAAGGTTCTGGGCCGCGCACGGCTCTGATCTGGGCTGCCACTTCACCAACCAACTCTTTGTCAATGCCATCCACGTGGATGATGCGGTTTCCCTGTTCCACCGTGAGGGCAATACCCTGTGGAGGCGTGTATCGGACAGGATGGGAATACCCAACCTGCAGCACTAGATCCTGTCCCTGCACTTCAGCTCGATAGCCAACGCCTACTATCTCCAATGACTTGCGAAAGCCGGTGGATACTCCCTCCACCATGTTCGCCAACAAGGCACGTGTCAAACCGTGCAAAGCCCGTACCTTCGGCTGGTCACTGGAACGGGTCACAATCAATTTACCATCCTGCAGTTCAATTCCTATGCGTGGATCAAATCCACGAGATAACTCTCCCTTAGGGCCTCGTATGGTGACCGAATGGCCATCAACCGTCACCTGGACACCCTTTGGTAGAGTTATGGGCAAACGACCGATGCGTGACACTTCTCTTCCTCCAAAGTACTACTCACCAGTAATGCGATTCTGCTCTGTGGCCCGTCCTGTCTGCATCCCCACAGCCTACCAGACGTAACAAATCACTTCGCCACCGAGCCCTAGCCGATGCGCTCTTTTGCCGGTCATGACTCCGCGCGGCGTAGAGAGCACGGCAATACCCATGCCACTCAGCACCAGCGGAATGTCATCGCGCTTGGTATATACGCGACGACCTGGCTTGCTGATGCGTCGCATACCCGTCAATACAGGCTCGTTATCCTTGGTATATTTGAGTTGGATGCGCAACATGGGTTGAGGGCGGTCCTTGGTCAAATCATAATGGTCAATGTAGCCCTCCGCCTTCAATACACGTGCGATCTCCACCTTCAATTTCGAGGACGGGACCACGACATAGCGCTTGCGCACGGCTATGGCATTGTTGATCCGCGTCAACATATCGGAAATCGGATCGGTTACGGTCATCAACACTCTCCTACCCAAACTGGAATCAGGCGATTAAATATTACCAACTAGATTTGGTGATGCCAGGTATCAGGCCACTGGCCGCCATCTCGCGGAAGCAAATCCGACACAGCCCAAACCTGCGCATATAGCCATGAGGGCGTCCACACTTCCGACAACGATTGCGGACACGCGTTGGATACTTACGTCTGGTTTCTCGTGCGATCATGGACTTTTTAGCCAATTTCGTTCTCCCTCACTATGCTCACTATTTCCACGCGATTCAACTTTTTCTAAAGGGCATGCCCAACAAGCGCAACAATTGGCGTGCCTCATCATCGGTCTTGGCCGTGGTCACGATGGTAATCTCCATGCCGCGGACCTTGTCAATCGAATCATAGTGGATTTCCGGCCAGACCAACTGTTCACGTAGCCCAAGGGTATAGCTTCCCCGGCCGTCGAACGAATCCGGAGAGACGCCACGAAAATCGCGCACTCGTGGTAGGGCAATGTTGAACAGGCGATCCAGAAAATCGTACATCCGCTTTCCACGCAGCGTGACCTTGACACCTATGGGATTGCCCGCCCGCAACCTGAAAGTAGCAATGGATTTTTTGGCTCGGGTGATGATGGGTTTCTGCCCCGTGATAGTCGCGATGTCCTTTGCTGCGGCATCGAGAGCCTTGGCGTTTTGCAGAGCCTCGCCCAAGCCGACATTCACCACGACTTTGACCAAGCGTGGCACCTGCATCACGTTCTGGTAGCCAAATTCTTTCTGCATGGCTGGAATCACTTCGTTTAGATAACGCTCTTTCAATCTCGGCATTTCTGGCATTCGCTTGCTCTCCTCACAAGCCGATTAATCAATGGTCTGGTGACAACGCTTGCAGACACGAACTTTGCCACCGGTCTCCAGCACCTGATAGCCCACTCGCGTTGCTTTCTGGCAGTGCGGGCACACCAGCGCCACATTCGAAATATGGATCGGAGCCTCGCGCTCGATGATCCCCACTTGCGTGCGCACATCACCGGTGCGTCGCTGGTGTTTTTTCACCAGATTGATACCGGAGACTAACACGCGCGTGCGATTGGGATCCATCCCGGCGCGCCGCTGACCCTTTTGGGCCCGGCGGCGCAGCACTTCGCGCCCCGGAATGACGCGGCGTACCGTTCCCCGCAAGCCTTTGTCATCCCCAGCAATTACTTCAACTGTATCACCTTTGCGAATCTTCATCTTCTACTTACCTCACAAAGTCAGGCAACGCATCCCACTGTTGGCTCGTCCGCTATAGGACTTCGGGTGAAAGGGAAACAATCTTCATAAACCCCTTTTCGCGCAACTCACGAGCGACAGGGCCGAAGATGCGCGTCCCTCTGGGATTGCGTTCTTTATCGAGAATCACAGCCGCATTCTCATCAAAGCGGATATAAGAGCCATCCGGGCGACCATATTCCTTGGCAGTGCGCACGACCACCGCATAGACCACTTCGCCCTTTTTGACCACACTATCAGGTGTGGCTGCCTTAACGGAAGCCACAATGATGTCGCCCACCTGTGCATAGCGCTTGCGGGTGCCCCCAAGCACTTTGATACACATGATTTCCCGTGCGCCGGTGTTATCGGCAACTTTCAACCTGGTAAATGTCTGAATCATTGCGCCCGCTCCAATATTTCCACCACAACCCAGTGCTTTTCCCTGCTCAGCGGTCTGCTCTCTTCAATGCGCACGAGATCACCGCTATGGCTGGCGTTGTTCTCATCATGTGCTTTGTAACGTTTTACTTGCCTGAGCGTTTTCCCATACAAGCGGTGACGCTTGAGCGTCTCCACGGCGACAACGACTGTTTTATCCATTTTATCGCTCACCACACGCCCAATCATGCTTTTCCGTTGCCTTTTCATCTAGGCTATCCCTCCTGTTCCGCTTGCAGTTGGCGCTCGCGCATAATAGTTCGGATACGTGCAATATCCCGCCGCACGATGCGAATGCGGCTGGTGTTCTCAATCTGTTTCGTTGCGTGACGGAAGCGCAAGTTGAACAGTTCTTGATACGCCTCGCGCAGCTTTTGGTTCAGCTCGGCATCCGTCAGCGTCCGCAAATCCTTGGCAGAGATCACGATGACTCACCTCCCGTAGCCAGGTCCTCCCGGCTGACAAATTGCGTCCGAATGGGAAGTTTGTTCGCAGCCAAGCGAAAGGCCTCTCGCGCAACCTCTTCCCGCACACCAGCAATTTCGAACAGGATGCGGCCAGGTTTGACCACCGCCACCCAATGGGACAAAGCGCCCTTGCCACCGCCCATGCGGGTCTCTGCCGGCTTGGCAGTCACCGGTTTGTCCGGGAAAACGCGTATCCACAACTTGCCACCACGACGGACGAAGCGCACAATAGCCCGCCGTGCTGCTTCGAGTTGGCGGCTGGTAATCCAATGTGGCTCCAAAGCCTGCAAACCGTATTCACCAAAGGCTACGGTATTCCCCCTTGTTGCGCGGCCCTTCATCCGGCCTCGTTGAGCTTTGCGATATTTCACCCTCTTGGGCATCAACATAGTGCAATCTCCTGAACTAAAATGACTGCCTGGTGTAAGCCTTTAGGCCTCAGCGACAAATGCTGGTACCTCTACTTTTTCCTTGCCTTCGGGCAGTAGGTCTCCACGGTACACCCAAACCTTAACCCCAATGCGTCCCAGCACAGTCAAGGCTTCGCGGCAAGCATAATCAATATCCGCACGCAGTGTCTGCAGCGGCACACGACCCTCGCGCACCCATTCGCTGCGCGCCATTTCCGCGCCGGCCAACCGCCCAGAGCAGAGGATCTTAATGCCCTTGGCGCCCGCTCTCATCGCACGCATGACGGCCTGTTTCATCGCCCGCTTATGCGAAACGCGTTTTTCCAACTGCTCGACAATGCTATCCGCTATCAATGCTGCTTCTAGCTCTGGGTGCTCGATTTCCGAAACCTCCACCCAGGCCTTTTTCTTCGTCAATTCCTCCAATTGGTCGCGCAAGATGCCCACATTTCTACCTTTGTGCCCGATGACGACGCCTGGCTTGGCAGAGTGAATAGTGATGCGGATCTGTTTGGGATAGCGCTCGATCTCGATCTTCGAGATAGCGGCTTGCTGTCCCAGGGTTTCGTGGATCATGCGCCGAATGGCTAGATCCTCGTGCAACAAATCCACATAGTTTTTGCCTTCTGCATACCAGCGTGCGTACCATTCTTTGTTGTAACCAAGCCTAAAGCCTAACGGGTGTACCTTTCGCCCCACTAATGCCTCCTTGATCCCATTCGCTCTTACCAGACATTACTCCGAGCCCTGTCCCAGACCACCTAGGACGACGGTAATGTGCGTGCTCCGTTTCAAGATCGGTTTGAACCGGCCTCGCGCGCCAAAGCGACCTCTTTTGTAAGTAGGCCCCTCGTCCGCATAGATCTCCGCAATGTACAATTCTTGCGGCGAAAGGCCAAACTTGTCCTCAGCATTGGCCGCTGCCGATTGGATCGCCTTCGCCACAGGGCGCGCGGCTGCCTTGGTGGAGTACTTCAACAGGGTCAATGCCTCAGCTACCTGCTTGCCACGCACCAAGTCCACTACTAGTTTCACTTTTCGCGGCGACATACGGATATACTTCGCCACAGCTCTCACTTGAAGATCCATCCACAACTCTCCCCAAACAATGCTTGCCACAATGGAGCAATGCCCAGAGCAACCGTGCCGTCTCTTGCCTTATGCTCTGACTTTTTTCTCCTTAGTGGTGTGCCCGCGGAAATAGCGCGTGGGAGCAAACTCCCCCAGTTTATGCCCAACCATGTTCTCCGTAATGTAGATAGGCACATGCCGCCTTCCATCGTGCACGGCAATGGTATGCCCAACCATCTGCGGAAAGATGGTCGAAGCACGCGACCACGTTTTGATAACGCGCTTCTCTCCAGAGCGGTTCATGGCTTCGATCTTCCGCAAAAGCTTCTGATCTACATAAGGTCCTTTTTTGAGTGATCTGGACATGTCTCAGACTCCTCACCTCACACATGAATAATCTGCCACAGCGGCATGACTTTACTGGCGTTTCTTCTTCTGCCGGTGGCGGATGATCATCTTATCCGTTTGTTTGCGGCGGCGGGTTTTCGCGCCCAAGGTCGGCTTGCCCCATGGACTCTTGGGCGAAGGCATGCCAATAGGCGCCTTCCCTTCCCCTCCACCATGAGGGTGGTCACGGGGCGTCATCGCCGAACCCCGCACGGATGGACGAATGCCCAACCAACGGGAACGACCAGCCTTCCCCAGTTTGATATTGCCATGATCTGTATTGCCAACCTGGCCAATTGTGGCCATACAACGGATGGAAATCAGCCGCACCTCACCAGAAGGCATGCGCACTTGAGCATAGTCGCCTTCCTTTGCCAGTAACTGCGCGGATGCACCAGCAGCACGCACCAACTGTCCACCCCGACCGGGTTGTAGTTCAATGTTATGGATCAACGTGCCCAGCGGGATGCGCTCAATGGGCATGGCATTGCCTGGCCGAATTTCGGCAGATGGCCCAGACATCAACACATCGCCCACTTTCACCTCCAGCGGAGCGATGATATAACGCTTCTCGCCATCTGCATACGTGAGCAATGCAATGCGCGCGGAACGGTTCGGGTCATATTGAATGGATTCCACCCGCGCCGGTATGTTGATCTTGTCGCGCTTGAAATCAATAATACGGTACATACGCTTATGTCCGCCGCCTTGGTGACGAACGGTAACAACGCCACGCACATTGCGTCCTGCTTTTTTGCGCAGCGGAACAAGCAACGACTCCTCTGGTTCCGTAGAAGTAATCTCTTCAAAAAGATAGCCGGTCATCCCCCGGCGACCGGGCGAAGTGGGTTTATACGTCTTTATTGCCATGATACGCCATTCCTCAAAACTCGTCTGTACCTCAAGACAGCGCTCCTACCACAACCAACTACACGCCTTCGAAGAATTGGATGGTCTGACCCGGAGCCAGGGTCACGATCGCCTTCTTCCAATCCTTCGTGCGTCCGATAATCCTACCCCAGCGACGTTGTTTGCCGCGGATGTTGATGACATTCACGTCCAGGACCTGCACGTTAAAGATCTGCTCCACCGCTTCCTTGATTTGCTGCTTGTTCGCCCGAGCATCCACTTCAAAGGTGTAGCGATGGTGATACTCCGATTGTTTGCCCGATTTCTCTGTCACAATGGGACGCTTGAGCACTTCATAAATGTCCATCTTGGCTCCAACTCTCCTTATCGCTTCTGCCCGTATCAGCCCAGATGCTGCTCGATGAGCTTGAGGGCCTTTACTGGCAGGATCAACGTATCGTACTTCAGGATATCCATCACGTTGAGACAGCCAGCATGCAAAGTCTTCACATCAGGGATGTTGCGGGCAGATTTTTCCACGTTCTCGTCTCGTTCCGGCAGCAGAATCAATGCGCTGGATTCAACTTGCAGATTGTCCAGAAGGGCCAGCATGTCTTTGGTGCTGGGTGCCTCCATGGCCAACTCATCCAGCAAGACAATGTTGTTCTCCGCTGCCTTGACCGAGAGAGCCGATTTCAAGGCCAAGCGGCGCATTTTGCGCGGCATACGCATGCGATAGGAACGTGGATGTGGGCCAAAAACCACCCCACCACCCTTCCAATGGGGGGCACGGATGCTGCCCTGTCTGGCGCGACCCGTATGCTTTTGCCGCCATGGCTTCCTGCCACCGCCGCTGACCTCTCCCCTGGTCTTGGTATCCGCAGTGCCCAAACGTGCATTGGCCAGTTGCCGCAGCACTGCTTGGTGCATAACCGCTTCATGCGGCTCTAGACCAAAAATATCATCCCGTAATTCAATTTGACTGACCGTTTCACCGGCCATATTGCGCACACTGACTTGCATTTCGTGTCTCCTCAAAGACGGATGCATGGTCAAATTGCCATGGCCTATTGCTTGATAGCCTTTCGGATGAACAACAGACCTTTTGGTGCACCCGGTACTCCTCCTTCAACCGCCAACACGTTGCGCTCCGGGTCAACCATCACCACACGGAGATTCTGCACCGTAACCCGCGCATTGCCCATGTGCCCAGCCATACGCCGGCCTTTTTCCACCCATCCGGGCGTATTGCTGGCACCAATGGCCCCAGGGTGACGCTGTCGGTCCGATTGTCCTCGAGTTGCAGGCCCACCCTTGAATCCATGGCGTTTCATCACGCCGGCAAAGCCTCGGCCCTTCGAGATGCCAATCACGTCCACCCGCTCGCCCACTTTGAACAAGCTGACATCCAGCACCTGACCAACCTTATACCGAGCGATGTCATCTGTGCGCAATTCGCGCAAGTGCCGCAAGGGCGGCAGGTTCTTTAGGTGGCCACGGCTTGGCTCGTTCAAGCCCTTGGCTGTGCCAAACCCTAACTGAATGGCATTGTAGCCATCTTTTTCCACAGTTTTGATTTGCGTCACATAGCAAGGTCCGGCCTCAATCACGGTCACGGGCACGACCTCGCCACGCTCATCAAAAATGCGGCTCATGCCGATTTTCCGTCCCAATAATCCTTCTCTTGTTGCCATGTTCACTCCAGAAATACGAAACTCGGTCTACCGTCTCGAACCATACCAATGCTAAGGCACTTTACGCACATGCCATCACTTGCAATCCAGGTCATTTCTCATAGATCCGAGATCTGTCTACAGCTAAATCAGGCTTTCGGCTAGATCTTGATCTCGATGTCCACACCAGCCGGCAGATTGAGCTTCATCAAAGTCTCAATGGTCTTGGTATTCGGCTCAAGCACATCAATCAGACGCCGATGGGTTCGAATCTCAAATTGCTCGCGCGAGTCTTTGTCAATGAAAGTCGAACGCATCACGCAGAACTTTTCGATTTTGGTCGGCAAGGGCACCGGGCCGATTACTGCAGCCCCCGTCTGCTCTGCCGTCTCCACAATACGCCGCGCTGATTGATCCAAAAGCCGATGATCGTATGCTTTGAGCTTGATCCTGATTCGCTGTCGCTTGGCCATAAAACCTCCGTGAGTGACGAGTAATGAGCGACGAGTGGTCCTCACTCCTCACTCATTACCCATCACTTCCTACCCCAGAATCTTGGTGACCACACCAGCACCAACGGTGCGCCCACCCTCGCGGATGGCAAAGTGTGATCCCGCTTCCAATGCCACAGGCACGAT
>JACIWW010000023.1 GCA_014360905.1 Chloroflexota bacterium | reverse complement strand
ACTACAAACCCACGCCAGGCCGGGGGTGAGGCAATCCGAGCGCTGAAGCGCTCACTACAAACCCACGCCAGGCCGGGGGTGAGGCAATCCGAGCGCTGAAGCGCTCACTACAAACCCACGCCAGGCCGGGGGTGAGGCAATCCGAGCGCTGAAGCGCTCACTACAAACCCACGCCAGGCCGGGGGTGAGGCAATCCGAGCGCTGAAGCGCTCACTACAAACCCACGCCAGGCCGGGGGTGAGGCAATCCGAGCGCTGAAGCGCTCACTACAAACCCACGCCAGGCCGGGGGTGAGGCAATCCGAGCGCTGAAGCGCTCACTACAAACCCACGCCAGGACACGGCGGACTGTTGTCCGCCTGAAGCAGGCGTGCCCTACTTGACAAATGCCGCAAATCGTACTATAATGTGGTTGCCATAGCAATCTAGTGGCTTGCTTTCCTCATTAACAACTCAATGGGGAGGTAAAGACGTGATCCTGCTGGAGAATGATCTTGGGTTCCTCTTAGGACGTACGGATAGAGCTATGAGAAACTATCTCCTTCATCGCCTGCAACCCCTGGGTGTCACGTTCCAGCAATTGCAGGTGTTGGTTGGTCTCTCCGAAGGCGATGCCATCTCCCAGGATGCTCTCGCCAAGCGCATGTTCCTGGAGCCTGGTTTTATCACCCGTATGCTGCAGCGTTTGGAGCAGGATGGCTTTGTAGCAAGGGTCGGCGATGAACAAGACGCCAGGAAGCGGCTAGTGCTGCTGACTCCCAAGGGGCGTGAGTTATGCGAGAAGGTCGAAACCGTGCGCACAGCGGCTCTGCAGGACGCCTTGCGCAGTTTAAGCGAGGAGGAGGTGAACGAACTGCAACGATTGCTCAACCGCCTTTTCGCTACCGTGCGCGACCCCCAGCAATAGCACTATAGACAACATTATAGCAACACCCCTTATCACACCACTGTTTGTGCGTGGCGGATTTTCCTGCATTTCGCGATGGGAATTGCACCAATCCCATCTTATCAAATCATTCTAGGAGGAGAAGACGATGCTCGAGGAAGAGAAAGAGAAGGGAAAAGCGATTGCCAAACTTCCACCAGCAGAGAGGAACAAGTTGATCGCACGCATGATGTTCGGAGAAGCCGCGCCCCAGGCCCAGATAGCCATGTTCATGCTGATGGGTGCGTGGGGCATCGCCCCACCTGGTCCCCCTGGTGGCCCTCCCGGTGGACCGCATGGCGGTCCACCTCCACAACACTGAAGGAGACGCAAGGAGCAAAGACAATGAGCAAAACTCAGACACTTACGGATTTGATGGTCAATCTGGAGGAAACGGCTGTCCTGGACGAAGTCAAGCGCCTTCTGGACAACGGGGAACAGGCACGGAACATCTTGGATGCGCTGACCAAGGGGATGAACATCGTCGGCGAAAAATACGCCGCCGGCGAGTACTTCCTGGCCGAACTGGTCATGGGCGCCGAGATCTTCAAAGAGTCCATGGAGTTGCTGGAGCCAGCGCTGCTCGCGCAGGGTGCGCCCGAGAGAAAGGTCTGCGGCAAGATGGTCATCGGTACCGTGCAGGGCGATCTGCACGACATCGGCAAGAACATTTTCGTCGCACTGGCACGCAACGCCGGCTTTGCCGTTACCGACCTGGGCATTGACGTGCCGCCGGCCAAGTTCATCGAGCAGATCAAGAAGGATAGCGCAGACATCCTGGGCATGTCGGGCATCATGACCATGTCGCTTGACCCCATGGCCGAGACGGTCAAGCAGCTCAAGGCAGCAGGTCTGCGCGACAAGGTCAAGGTGATCATCGGCGGGTTGCCGGTGGACGAACGATGGCGCGAGTTGGTGGGGGCGGATGCTGCCAGCGATGACGCCTACAAAGGCCTGAAAATAATCCAGGCATTCATGGGGGTGAAATAATGGCCGAGATGACTGCAATCGAACGAGTGAACAAGCACATCAACCTGGAACAGCCAGACCGTGTGGGCATTGCCCCAATGGGCGAGTTCTACTACGCAGGGCTGGCGGGCATGACCGTGGCAGATGTGCTGATGGACCCGTGGAAGGCGGACGAGGCTTTCGAGTATGGCTTCAAGAAGCACGGTGGCTTCGACATGGCCGAGGTTGGTTTCTTGCTCGCCATGTACCTCAACCCCATCCCGGATATGTTCTCCACCTACTATCTGGAGTGGTATCTCCCCGGACGCGAGTTTCCGCCCGACACAGAGCCCAACCTGAATGAGCGCTCACGCGATAACCCGCTCATGACGGAGAAGGACTATGACCTGATCCTCAAGGAGGGCTTCCATCGCTTCTTCAGTTTCCGACGGGCAGGAATCGCAGATCTCGGGCTGGTGGGAGCGATGGTGCCGCAAACGGCTGCCATTGCGCGCAAATGGTGGGAGCAGTACCAGGTGCCCACCATGACTGATTCTTCGATGAGCGAACCGGTGGGCTGGCTGTCCCGCTTGCGCGGCACGACCAATTTCCTGTTGGATGTGCGCCGCCATCCAGACAAGATGCTGGAAGTGCTGGACATCACCTGCGATGGGCTGATTGCCGCGGCGCTGAACCTGGCGGAGATGGTGCAGGCCAAGACGCTCATCTTGGGCTGCTTGGGTTCGGCGGATTTGTGGTCGCCCAAGATGTTCGAAAAGTTCCAACTGCCCTTTATCCTGCGGGCGGCGAATGCGGCGGTGGCTGCAGGCTATCGGCTGCAGTATCACTTTGACACGAACTGGACGCCGATGCTAGAATATCTCAAGGAACTACCGCCCAAGTCTGGCTTCCTGCATCTGGATGAGCGCACCGACATCGTCAAAGCGAAGCAAGTGCTGGGAGACCACTTGTGCCTGTTCGGCAATCTCAAGCCGTCGCTGTTCAAATTTGGCACCGAGGAGGAGGTGGAGCGCGAGGTCAAGCGTATCATTGATAGTTGCGCTGCTGGTGGCGGGCTGATCATCAGCGCCGAACTGACTGTGGATTCGCGCTTTGAACTGGTGGACAAGATGATCCAGACTACCAAGACCTACGGGGTATATTAGGCGCTTAGGGTTTGGGTAAGGCAGGCCCTTAGGCCTGCCTTACTTTGTGTTGGGGGAAGCGTGGCCGGCGTATGAGCGCTGAAGCGCTCACTACAAACCTGCACTACAAACCTGCGTATGAGCGCTGAAGCGCTCACTACAAACCTGTATGAGCGCTGAAGCGCTCACTACAAACCTGCCATCAACGAATGGCTGCGCCAAAACGAATGAACGAATCTCAGTCCATTCGTTTATTCGTTCTCCTATTCGTTCTCCTATTCGTTGATGGCTATCACCCTCTCTGCTCGGCGTGGGCAACAGCCCACGCTAGAAGCCCCTCTCCTGCGCTGCAGGAGAGGGGTCGGGAGTGGGGCATATATCAGGAGGCTCATTGCAACTACTTCATTCCTTTTCTTTGAACTTGACCGTTGAGCAGATGCTGGTGCAACAGGGGCGGGCGCCTGGCGTTGGCCCAGCTCCCGCCGAGATGGTGCGCCTCTACCAGCAGGCCATTGACAAGGCCAAGGAACTGGCAGAGCCGGTCGCGATGTACGATGTGTTCCCCGTACGTGCCGCACAGGACGATGGACTCATTCTGGCGGATGGCCATGTCCTGCGCAGTCACCTGGTCGTCGCACAGTTGGCGCGTGCGGAGCAGATTGCCGTGGCCATCTGCACCATTGGGTCGCGCCTGGAGGAGGAGGCATCGCGGGCTTTTGCCGCAGGGCAGGGCGTGATGGGCTTTTTGTACGATAGCGCAGGGTCGCTGGCAGTGAGCCATATGGCGCGGGAGGTCGTGCAACAGGTGCAGGAACGCGCCAAGCAACAGGGGCAAAAGGCGAGTTTTCCCATCAGCCCTGGCAGTGCGGATTGCACCCTGGAGGATCAACGGGTGGTGTTCGACCTATTGCCCGCGCAGCGCATTGGCGTGCGCCTGACCGATAGTCTCCTGATGGTGCCGCTCAAGTCGGTTTCGCTGCTCATTGGGTTGGGGCGCGACCTGCCCACAACTCACGACCTGGCGCAGTGCGATTTCTGTGAGCGTCGGGACAAGTGCGGCCATTACCGACTGCGCACGATGCATGCATTTGAACAAAATGACAAGGATCGCTAAGACACCATGACAGATTTGACCTATTACATTGATTTCGAACCGGTAGGCAGACGAGGCGAGTGCCCTGCCGATGCCTCGCTCTTGGACGCCGCTCAGCAACTGGGCGTGGCGTTGATCAGCCTGTGCGGCGGCAGCGGAACCTGCGGACGCTGCAAGGTGCAAATACTTTCTGGACAAGTTTCCCCGCTCACGGCGGCGGAGGTTGAGGCGCTCAGCGCCAGGGAGTTGCAGGAAGGCTATCGCCTCGCTTGCCAAGTATATGCGCTGAGCGACCTGAAGGTGCGCGTGCCGCCCGAGTCGCTAAGCACGCCTCAGCGCACGCAGGTGGAAGGGCAGGAAGTGGCGGTGGCGCCTGAGCCGCCGGTGCGCGGCTATGACTTGCGCCTGACGTTGCCCTCGCTTGCCGATCCACAAGCGGATGCCGAGCGCGTGCTTCAGGCGCTGCAAGAGCAGCATGACGTCTGCTGTCAGAGCGTGGACATCGAGCTATTGCGGGGATTTGCGTCCCTGCGCGATGTGGAAACATTGCGGATTGCGGTGCGGGGTGGGGAGTGGATCGCTGCCATGTCCCCTGATGCTCACCTGCTCGGGCTGGCGGTGGACTTGGGCACGACCAAGATCGCGGGGTACCTGCTCGATCTGGAGACGGGGCGCACGCTGTCCAGTCGGGGGATGATGAACCCACAGATTGCCTATGGGGAAGATGTCATCACGCGCATCTCGCGCACGCACAAGGACCCGGCTGAGGCACAGCGCATGCAGTCCCTGGCAGTGGAGGCGCTGAATCAATTGGCTGAGGAACTGTCGGCAGAGGCAGGAGTCAAACCGGAGCAGATTGTGGAGGCGGTGGTGGTGGGCAATACCGCCATGCACCATTTGCTGCTACGTTTGCCGGTCAGCCAACTGGCGCTTTCTCCCTACGTCCCGGCAGTGCGCAGTGCGCTGGATATCAAGGCGCGCGACGTGGGCCTGCGCATCGCACCTGGCGCGTATGTGCATCTCTTGCCCAATATCGCGGGCTTTGTCGGGGCAGACCACGTGGCAATGCTGCTGGCCACGGAGATGGCGCGCCTGGACGGGCTGGTGCTGGCGTTGGACATTGGCACCAACACCGAAGTGTGCCTGACCAGCAATGGGCAGATGACCAGCGTTTCCTGCGCCTCTGGTCCAGCCTTCGAGGGGGCGCACATCACGCATGGCATGCGCGCCGCGGCGGGGGCGATTGAGCGCTTGCGCCTGGTGGACGATTGGGTCGAATACCAGACCATTGACGGGGCGCCGCCGGTGGGCATCTGTGGCTCGGGCATTCTCGATGCGTTGGCGCAACTCTATCTCCATGGCGTGGTGGACAGGTCGGGGAGGATGGGCGAGCATCCCAGGGTGCGCGTGCGCAACGGGGAGCGCGAGTTCGTGCTGGTGAACGAGGAGGAGCGCGGCGGCAGCCCCGCTATCACCATTACCCAGCGCGATGTGCGCGAGTTGCAATTGGCCAAAGGGGCGATCCGCACGGGCATCGAGGCGCTCTTGCAGGATGCGGGGCGTAGGACGGAAGAAATCGAGCGGGTGGTCATTGCCGGTGCTTTCGGCTCTTATATCGACGTGTCCAGTGCCGTTGCCATCGGCATGTTGCCGGCGCTGCCGTTGGAGCGCTTCGTACAGGTGGGCAATGCTGCTGGGACAGGGGCGCGGCTGGCGCTTATCTCGGAGAGCAAGCGCCGCGCAGCTCAGGAGATTGCGCGCCGTGTGCGCTACATCGAACTGGCCACCGTGCCCAACTTCCAGCGCCTCTTCGCCGCCTCTATGTATCTGGGAACCTAACCGCGAAGGGATTAAAAATGCTCACCGCAGAGCTCGCAGAGAACGCCGAGATCAATTAGAAACCTCCGCGCTCTCTACAGTAAAACCGAAAGAAAGGGAGGAGATGAAGACAAGGGTAGCGAGTGCAGTGAAAGAGGTGGTCATCAGCACCGATGGGCCGACCGTGCTCATTGGCGAACGCATCAATCCCACGGGGAAGAAAAAACTTGCTGCTGCTTTGCAGGCTGGCGATCTAGAACCGGTGCGCCGCGAAGCCATCGCCCAAGTGCAAGCTGGCGCTGACATCCTGGATGTCAACGTAGGCGTCGCTGGCTTGGACGAGGTCGCTTTGCTGCCCCAGGCAGTGCAAGCGGTCATGGAGGTCGTGGATGTGCCGCTTTGCCTGGACAGCGACAACCCCCGCGCCCTGGCTGCCGCGCTTGAGGTGTACCGCGGCAAGCCGATCATCAACTCCGTCAGTGGCCAGGAGCAATCCCTGCGGGAAGTGCTGCCCCTGGTCAAAGAATACGGAGCAGCCGTCATTGGTCTGACCATGGATGACGAGGGCATCCCCAAGGATGCCGACCGCCGTGTGTCCATCGCGCACAAGATCGTCGCGCGTGCTGAAGCGCTGGGCATCCCACGCGAGGACGTGATCATCGACTGCCTGGCGCTCACCGTAGCAACTGACAACCGGGTAGCGCTGGTGACGCTGGAGGCGGTGCGCCGCGTCAAGGCGGAACTGGGTGTGAATCAGACCCTGGGCGCGAGCAACATCTCCTTCGGTCTGCCCGACCGCGACATCCTGAACAGTGCCTTCCTGGCCATGGCCATTGCGGCAGGCGTCACTTGCCCCACTGTGGACGTCGCCAAAGTGAGGCCGGCTGTCCTGGCGACGGATCTGCTCCTGGGACGCGACGAATACGCCATGCGCTACATTCGGGCGTACCGTCAGCGGCAACAAGCTGGGTAATGAGCGTGGCCGGGGAATGAATTCCCCGGCTGAATGTGAAAAGCCCCTGAAAGGGGCTGGTTCGTAGTGCGCACTTCAGTGCGCCTGGAGCAGGTTCGTAGTGCGCACTTCAGTGCGCCTGGAGCGTGGCTGGGGAATGGATTCCCCAGCTGAATGTGAAAATCCCCTGAAAGGGGCTGGTTCGTAGTGCGCACTTCAGTGCGCCTGGAGCATGGCCGGGGAATGAATTCCCCGGCTGAATGTGAAAAGCCCCTGAAAGGGGCTGGTTCGTAGTGCGCACTTCAGTGCGCCTGGAGCATGGCCGGGGCGTGAATTCCCCGGCTGAATGTGAAAAGCCCCTGAAAGGGGCTTTTCCTTTTTAGCCAGGGATTTCAATCCCTGGCGCGTATGAGCGCTGAAGCGCTCACTACAAACCCGCACCAGGGATGGCGGCGGACTGTTGTCCGCAGGTTCGTAGTGCGCACTTCAGTGTGCCTGGAGCATGGCCGGGGAATGAATTCCCCGGCTGAATGTGAAAAGCCCCTGAAAGGGGCTTTTCCTTTTTAGCCAGGGATTTCAATCCCTGGCATCAATGAGCGCTGAAGCGCTCACTACAAACCCACGCCAGGAGACGGCGGGCTGTTGTCCGCCTGGAGCAGGGAAGGGTGTCATTGCGAGGGCGCCCTGCGCCCGAAGCGATCTCGTGATTATCCAGCACTCACTATCTCTTCGATCGTGATGCCACGCTTGGCTAATTCGGCGAAGAAGGGCTCTGGCTCCAGGCAGCCCTCTGGAGCGTAGACACCCTTGTGCAGCACCTGCCCCTGCGCCAGCATCCACGCCCCAATCGCCGCCGGGATGCCCGTGAGGCGCTTCATTTTATCCACCGTGCGATAGGTGTAGGTGCATGGCTCGCCATCCTTCTGTCCGATGACATCCACACGCGCTCCAGAAAATGGCACACCGCCCTTGCCTAGAATATGCTCTACTTTGTGGATGATCTTGGAGAGAGTTTCGATGCGCTTGGGCGTGGCGGTGAGCCCCAGTTTGACAAAGACATCGGCCAGTGCATTGTTCCATTCAGGGGTCAATGCACCCTTCAGGCTGACGGTGCGTACCTTGATGTAGCGCGGCACGGTCATTGGCTCGGGGTGTCCACAGTGGAACACCTTCACGGTGCCCAGCACCCCGCCGAAATCTGCAGGCTCTTTTTCGCTGCCCGCCTCGACCTCAACCCATTGCCCATCGCGGTAAGTGGGCACTTTGCCGGTGACGGCGTAGAACACATGCATCACCACCGCTAGCCCCTGCGAATCCTCTGCCCCGCCAGCCCAGGCGATCTTGATTTCATCCACCGAGTCCAGGCGTGAAGCGCCTAGGCGACACATCAAATTGGTGATGCCCGGCGTCCAGCCCAGGCCGGTGATGAGCGTCACGCCGGCAGCCTTGGCCGCCTCATCCAGGGCAAAGACCTCCTGAATGGGGCCATAGTCATCGCAGATGTCCACATAGTTGACCCCGGCTTTGACCGCCGCGCTCGCCATCTTGGCCGCATAGCGGTAGAACGGTCCGATGGCGCCTACCGCGGCATCCGCACCGCGCAGCACGGCATCCAGTGAGGCGGGATCGTTGGCATCCACGAAAACCGCACTCGCCCTTTCGCCCAATTGCGCCGCGAATGCCTTCGCGCCCTCCACGCGGTAGTCGGCGATGACCACTTCCGCAGGCGTGTGCGCGATGAGGTCCTGCACCACACCCTGACCCATATCCCCATAGCCACCCAGAACGACGATTTTCATTGCCTACGCCTCCCTGTGCCAGGAATGTTCGCAAGAGCGAGTATAGCACACGAACGGAAGTTGGTCAAAGAGCGTTGTGCAAAAAACTGGTGCAGTCATAGCGCACTGAAGCGCACTACGAACCTGCCTCACCTTTCTTGATCCAGGCGGACAACAGTCCGCCGTCTCCTGGCGTGGGTTTGTAGTGAGCGCTTCAGCGCTCGGATTGCCTCACCCCGGCCCCCTCTCCTACAGCGTAGGAGAGGGGCTTTTTGCGTGGGATGTTGCCCATGCGCTGTAGGTGCGCAATTGAATTGCACCCCTACAGTGCGTGCTCTGCGGGGCCTCGAATATTTGCTTCCCCACCTCATCTGTGCTACAATCGCGCCATGACTAACATCATCGCTTACTTCGATATGGACCGCACCGTTCTGAGCGATAGCTCCGGCATGCTGTACATGCGCTATCTGTGGCACCGCGGAGAGGTTAGCCGACGAGCTATGGCGCGGTCGTATTGGTATGCTTTGCTATACAAACTGGGCTTTTTCAATTACCCCGCAGTAGCAGCCAAGCTGGCCTCTGGACTTTCCAGCAGCAGCGAAGCAGAGACCATCGCTTTCTGCCAGCGCTGGTTCGACGAGATGGCCGTACATTATGTCGCGCAAAAAGCGGTGCAACGCATGGACGAGCACCGCGCGCAGGGGCATTTGGTGACCATTATCTCCGCTTCGACGCCTTATGTCGTGGCGCCGCTGGCACGCTACTTGGGCGTGGAGGAGTATCTGTGCACGCGGGTGGAAGTGGTGGATGGGCACTTCACAGGCAAGATCATCCCGCCACCCTGCTACGGCCCAGGCAAGCTCCACTATGCGCGGGAATATGCCAGCAAGCACGGCGCCGATTTGGCACAGGCGTATTTCTACACCGATAGCTATTCCGACCTGCCCTTGCTGGAGCAGGTAGGGCATCCCGTGGCGGTGAACCCTGATGCCCGCCTGAAGGTAGCAGCCCGTCAGCGCGGCTGGCCGGTGGAGTACTTTTACTAGAAGAAGGCGGCCAGCTCATTGGCGCCAGGGATTGAAATCCCTATTTACGCCCCGGCCATGCTCCAGGCGCACTGAAGTGCGCACTACGAACCAGCCCCTTTCAAGGGCTTCTCACATTCAGCTGGGGTATTCACGCCCCGGCCATGCTCCAGGCGCACTGAAGTGCGCACTACGAACCAGCCCCTTTCAGGGGCTTCTCACATTCAGCTGGGGAATTCATGCCCTGGCTATGCTCCTGTCAAACGCCGTCTTGACTACTGTCAGGAATACGCTATAATAGCATTGACACTAGAAAGAAGCCAGACGCATAGCCTGGCGTGAGGATGTTCTATGCCAAGCGAATTCAACCACATCCAAGCCTATCAGCATATCGAGAAGGGACAGCAACTGGAGAACCTGGGTCTGCTGGATGAGGCCATGCTCGAGTTCAAGCAAGCGGTCGAAGCCGATCCACGCATTGCTGCAGCGCACACTGCGCTTGGTCATCACTACCGACGCAAGGGGTTGCTGACCAAAGCAGCGGACGAATTCCGCAGCGCGGTCCTGCTCAGCAGCGATTACGAGAACTACTTCAACCTGGGTCGTGTGCTCACCGAACTGGAACAATACAAAGAGGCGGCGGAGGCATTCCGCCAGTGCCTTGCCCTGGAGCCCAACGACCCTTCAGCGCTTTACGAGTTAGGCTATGCCCTGTGCGCTTTGGGGCAGTTCGACGAAGCCCTTGCCCATTTCCAGACGCTCACGGAAGAATACCCCGAGGACTGGGAGCTCAAGTTTGCCCAGGCAGATTGTTATATGGGGAAAAAGGATTACGATACGGCAGAGCGGTTGTTGATCGAGGCCTGGCACAGCGCGCCGCCCAACGCAGACACATCTCAATTGCGCGAGGCGCTGCTGCTCATACGGCGGCACATGGAGTTCGCAGGACAGGAAGAACTGGGACTGAAAGACCGATTGTATCGGGACTCTGGCGTGATCTGTTTGGGGTCCGGACGCGACAACGGCCTGGACATCCCCATCTACGACCAATACACCTTCACCTACCGCGATGTGGCGCTGACCACACGCCGCTTGCTCCATTTGATCCGTGCCTACGAATGGCACTTCACTGCTGTGGTCAGCATGGATGAGGACTCGCAGCCTCTGGCCATCGCCCTGTCGCAATTGCTCCAAGTGCCCTTGCTCGGCGTGGAGGAACTGCGCGAAGACGATTTCGTCCTGACCGTGCTGGCCCTGGGCAAGCAGCCGACGCTGTGCGAGGTGATCTTTGAACACATCCCTGGGCGGATGCTGTCCTTTGTCCTATCGCTGAACTGGTCGCTGGAAGAAGAGCTGGTCACCGACATCATCGGCGTGCATTGCACCGGCGATTGTGTGCTGCCTTGGAAGCGGCTACGCAAGCGCTCCGCAGAAGCCGCTGCGACTTCTATCTTGCGCGCGTTGGCCATCCTCCCCGAGGAGGAAAATCTACCCCAGCAGATTGCCTACTATACTCAAGAGCACAAACTGCTGCGTTTCTTCGACTATTCCGACGACTTTGCAAAGATCGAGGCAAACAGAACTGGGGAATGAATGTTAGCGAAATAGACCGGATGTACCTGGAAAGCTCGCGTCTGATCGTCCGCGATTTACACCACACCGATCTCGAACAAATAGAATCCTGGCGACCTTTCACCGACCCTCTCTACCGCTTGTGGAACATCCCGCGCAGCACCCCCCTGAGCCGAGAACTGTGGTTCATGATAAAGGACAACGACCCCACGCGCATGTGGATGGTCATCCAGCGCAAATCAGACGGACAGGTCATTGGTACGTTGAGCCTGCGCGAGATCGTGCGGCGCATCTCGGCACGGCTGGGCATCACTCTCGGCGCTGATTTCGTGGAGCAGGGCTATGGCACAGAAACACTGCGCCTCTTCCTGCCCCACTACTTCCATGAAATGGGCTTTCGTCGCATGTATTTGGATGTGGCGGCAGCCAATCGGCGCGCGCTGCATGTCTACGAGAAGCTCGGTTTCCAGCGCATCGGATCCAACTACCGCAATATCCCCGAAGGCATTGACCTGCGCTTTCTGGAGCAAGAGCAGTACCGCAACTTGCGCCCTTATTTTCGACATCACCTGGGGCGCATGCAGCTCCTTTTCTACGAGATGGTGCTGGAGCGGAGCGAATGGGAGAAACAGCCTCCAACAATCGCACCCGGATAACTTTCATGATGCATGCCGCCTGGGTGCGAGGGATTTGCTGACCACGACCGCGAAAGGAGAAGCAGTACATGTTGATTCGAAATTACCAGGACGTGCCCGCCATATCCTATGAAGGCAATATCCAGAAGCGGGTTGTCATCGGACCTGAGCAAGGCGCGCCCGGGTTTGTCATGCGCATCTTCGACCTGCCCCCAGGCACAGCCTCGCCTTGGCATCAGCACGATTGGGAGCATGAGGTCTTTGTGCTGGCAGGCAGCGGGCTGGCCGTATCCAGCGATGGCGAGACGCCCATTGGGCCAGGCGATGCCATTCTGATCGCCCCCAACGAAATGCACAGCATCAAAAACACCAGCCAGGAGACGCTGCGCTTCATGTGCCTGGTACCCTTGCGCGGCGAGGGCTAGCCGCAGTTCCCGGCAGTGGCAGCAAAGCCAGGCGTCGCCCGCACTAGCTCGAGGGCTGGGCAGCGACACTGGACATAGCGAGAGAGGAAGCAGTACGGACAGTCCTTACTCGCCCAGCACTTGCACACAATACGTGCGGCACAGGGGTCCATCGTACTCGGCAAAGTAGATGCGCTGACGCGAACCTTTGACCATAGCGCCTTCGTGGATGGGAAAGAAGACTTGGATACCGCCCAGCACGCTTTTCAGATGCGCTCCGGCGTTAAAGCCTAGTCGTCCGTCAATGTCCAGGTAACGGTTATGGTAGTAGTCACCCTCGTCTGGAGCCAGTGTCTCGAGGTGCTTGATGATGTCACGTTCCAGACACGGCAGCCCCTCGGTCACGAGCAGCCCAGACGATGTGTGCATGGTCAGCACATTCACCACGCCCTCGCGGACACCACTCTCCCTCACGATGCGCTCCACCTGCGGGGTGATGTCAATCAGTTCCTTGTCGCGCCGCGTCTGCAGTTCGATTTTCTCCAACACGATTTTCATGCTATACCTCTCCCAGCAAATGGCGTGCGTTGTCGCGGAAGATCAAGTCCAGGCACCCCTCGCTCAGTCCCACGCTGCGCACTGCCCGTGCCATGTTCTTGATCTCCACCCGCGGATAGTTGGAGCCGAACACGATCTGGTTGCGTAGGCTCTTTTCGATGAGGCTTACCGGTACCTGCCCACCGATGACAAAGCGCATGAAATCGGTCGGGTTGTCGAAATAGAGGCAGGACGTGTCAATGTACACGTTGGGATACTTCAGCGCCAGCATCACTGCTTCCAGCACCCACGGCCAGGCGAAATGGGCGATGACGATGTTGAGTTGCGGAAAGTCAGCCGCCACGTCCTCCAGATGCATGGGATGGCCATATTTCGCCCTGCTGCCTGGCTCCCACGACATACCTGCATGGAGCACCACGGGTATGCGTAGTTCCTGCGCCACCTCGTAGAGTGGATAGGCAAGCGTGCGGTCATCGGGGTAGAATTCCTGCATGGGTGGGGCAAGTTTCAAGCCGCGTAGCCCTAGTTGCTCGACAGCGCGGCGCAACTTCTCCGGGGCAGCGGAGTCATGCGGGTCTACGCTGGCAAAACCCACGAAACGATCGCTCAGCGCACAAAGTTCGGCGATCTGCTCGTTGGTGTACAAACAACAGCCCCGAGTCGAAGTGGCGTCAATGGGCAGAAGCACAGCCCGTTCCAAGCCAGAGATATCCAGTTCCAGGAAAAAGGTCTCCAAAGGCTGCAGGATGTTCTGGATGAAGAACACTTTTCGCGCCGCAGTCTCCAGCTCAGGGTACTTGGCGATCATCTCGCGCACGAGCATCGGGTGGGTATGAAAGTCAATCACATCGGCTCCTTGTTATTTCAGTTATGTTATGTACAAGTGCAGCGGGGTTAGATTGTACGTGTTTATATGTAAATCACAGCCTCGACATTGGTGGGGCGATCGGGGTTCAGCCCCTTGTGCATGGCGTGATAGTAGGCCAGGTATTGCATGGGCGGCAAGTAGAGAGGGCCGCGCAGAGTCTCCGGCAATCCCGACTCCACCCAGACAGCGTACTCGGGCTTCAGCGTGCCAAGTTGGGATGGACTCTCGCCGATGACCATGATATGTGCACCAAGTTTCTGTATTTCGGCCAGCATGGACACTTCCTCCTGCGTCGCGCGATCGGAGAGCAGCCCGATCACAAGGGAACGGTCATTCACCATGGAACGCGGCCCATGGCGAAATTCCAAGAAGTGGTAGGCTTCGGAGGGAGAAACCGACATCTCCTTCAGTTTCAGCATGCCCTCGCAGGCCAGTCCATAATTGGGGCCTGAACCGAGGAAGAAAAAACGTTGGTAGCGCTCATCCGCACCCAGCCGGCGCATCGCCTCCTCGATCCGCTCACTGACGAGCAGTTCACCGCGCTCGGGGAGCGTGTGCAGAGCCTGGGCCAGAGCCGGCCGCCCTGCCACCTCCCCGATTAAACTGAGAGCCAGCACCAGCATGGAGGAAAAAGAGGCTGTCTGGGCATAGCTTTGCTCTTGAGCCGCGCTCGCGATAAGCGGCGCTGCCGTCAGACCGGCGAGGGTGCTTTGGCCGTAGCAGGTGATGACGAGCACGCTGTCCTTGCCCTTGCGCTCGGCAAAGGCTTTGGCTGCCCGCACCGTCTCGGTGGTCTCGCCGGAGCGAGAAATGGTGACCAGCAGGCTCTTCCCAGGAGGTATGGCGATGTCTGGGAACAGGAAGACCTCCGACGAAGGCAAGGCACGCGCTCGGATGCCTGTCTCGGCTTGGAATGCGGCTGCTGCGGCGAGAGATAGGTAGTGCGTTGAGCCACAGCCACAAAATAGCACCTCAGCCACATCCTGCTGAGACCACAACTTCCGAATTCTGGGCAAGGCGGACTGGGCTTCGTGCAGTGCTTGCGCCCAGGCTTTGGCCTGCCCGCGAATCTCCTTGAGCGTGTGCATCCCTCGTTCGGTCATAGCATGTGTCCCTCCCCTTTGGCTGTGAAGATTATAACCAAGGATGTGCGCATCTCACAAGTAGTACATGCGCTCCTTGTACTGCGCCATCATCTTGCGGTTGTATTCCGCTCCTCCATCCACGTTAGCGGCCAGATAGATAGGTGGCGTGAAACCCTTGGCCAACAGCTTCTCCACTGTAGCGGCGATGACAGCGTGCAGGAGGGCACAACCAATTGCACCAGAGGTAGGGCAGATCTTCTGGGGCGCTCCTTCTACTTCCAGCACCGCATCGCCTGGTGCCGAGAGGTTGTCAATCACCAAATCCGCGAACTCGTACATCTTTTTTCCACTGGGGTGGCGCGAGGTCACGGCATTCGTATATTGCATGGAAGTGATGCCGATCACCTTCATGCCCTTTTCTTTTGCTGCCATAGCCATCTCGATTGGCACGTGGTTGCGTCCTGAGACGGAAACTAGGATGAGCACATCCCCGGGAGCCGTGGGCAAGCGGTTGAGCAAGATCTTGGCGTAGCCAGGGAGTTGTTCGACCTGGCTGGTAATCGTCGGTGGATGGATGTCCAGTGTCAAGCCCGGTCCAAAGATAGGATTGACGAGCATAAGGCCACCTGCGCGGTAGAAAATATCCTCCACAGGCACCGCAGAATGGCTGCAGCCAAAAGCAAACAGCGAATGTCCATCCACGATTGCTTGAGCAATCATCTCTCCGGCCTGGTCAATAGCCTGCAGCTGCGTATCCCGGAGCTGCTTCATCATGTCAATTACTTTGTCCAGGTAATCACGTGCTAGCATCTCTGTCCTCCTTAACTAATTATTCTTCTGATACACTACTTGACCCTGTACAATGGTTGCAGCTACCCGATAATCGGGGGTTAGCAGGATCATGTCCGCGGTTTTACCGGGTGCGATAGAACCCACCTGGTCAGCCAGACCGATGGACTCGGCAGGCACACTGGTAGCCATAGGTAACACCTGCTCAAAGGCGAGACCTGTATCCGCCATGGCACTGCGCACAGCCCGATCCATGGTCAAGGTGCTGCCCGCCAGCGTTCCTGAGGGCAGCCGCGCCTCGCCGCGAGAGACCGTCACCTTCCGTCCGCCAAGTTCATATTCACCATCAGGCATACCTGTGGCGCGCATGGCGTCCGTAATCAGCACTGTGCGCGCCGTCCCTTTGGCCCGTACGAGGATCTTGACCACAGCCGGGTGAATGTGCACGTTGTCCACGATCACCTGGGCATAGATGTCATCGAGAGCCAAGACCGCTCCTGCCGTCCCTGGCTGGCGATGGTGGAGCCCCACCATGCCGTTGAAGGTATGGGTGCTTTGGCTGAGCCCCTCTGCTACCGCGGTCACAATATCCTCATAACTGGCTGCCGAGTGGCCAACAGCTACGGCCGCTCCTCGGCTCATGGCATAAGGGATAAAAGCCATGTTCTCGGGGATCTCTGGAGCCAGGGTGATCAATTTGATGTTATCCCAGGAAAAGAACTGCTGGTATTCCTCGGGGTGCGCAGGTCGAATATATTGTGGGTGCTGAGCCCCAGGCTGGTTGGGACTAATATAAGGCCCCTCCAAGTGCACTCCTAGTACACGCGCGCCGCCTGTTCCTTCCCTTTGACACAGAGAGGCATTCGCAATAGCAGCCAAGATGGCTTCTTGAGGTGCCGTGGTCGTTGTAGGCAGAAAGCCAGTCACGCCATGAGCGGCGAAAAAACGCGCCATCCCTTGGATGGCCTGCGGACTGGCATCCATAGTGTCATAGCTGGCTGCGCCATGAACGTGAATATCTATGTAGCCAGGACTCACTATTTTGCCCGTGGCATCAATAATGGTGTCCTTCTGGTCCGAGAGCTCGTACCCCTCTCGCACTTCGACGATCTTACCCTCTTCGACGACCACTGTGGCCTTCTCTAACACTTGCCATGGAGTGATCACCCGTCCATTGAGAATGATAAGCCGATGCATTTTTCGTCACCTTTTCTGAAACAAGATTTTTACAGATGTTTGATCCTACCTTTGTACTTCTCCAGATACTTGACATTAATCTCAGCGCCGCCGGGAACGTTCACAGAAACCCAAATAGGCGGCTCCACGCCTTTTTCTGCTAACATTTGAGTAACTTGGACGATCAGTGCTTGAAGGATAGCTGTGCCAATGACCCCTGACGTGGGACCCACCTTATGAGAGACGCCCTCGAGTTCGATGGCGGCATCTCCAAACACCGCTCGGTTATCCAGAACCACGTCGGCTATGTCGGGGAGCTTCTTGCCACTGGAATGTCGGGGCTCGACGCTGGCGCAATAGGGTTGAGATAAAAGAGCGATGACTTTCAAGCCTCGTTTCTTCGCCTGCAAGGCCACCTCCACCGGCACCTCGTTACGCCCCGAAGTGGAGATAACGAGGAGGACATCGCCGGGTTCAATGCGATAAGCGTCAAAGACAACCTTGCCATAAGCCTCTTGACGCTCGTACCAGTAGCAGTTCTCGCTTGCCTTGCGCAATCCCAACGTTGGTTCGACCATCACATTCGTGGGCGCCAAACATCCCGCTCGGTAGAAGATCTCTTGCGCCAACAATTGGGAGTGAGAAGCACCGAAAACATGGAGAATGCCACCCTGAGCGACCGATTGAGCAATGATCTCCGCTGCTTCGAGGATATTTGTCTTTTGCTTCTCGCGAATATCGTTCAGCGTGCTCTGGATCTCATCCAGATAGAGTTCGAAAGCATTTCTATCCGTCATTCTATTCAGTGATTAGGTCATGCGTCAAATCTTAAAATATTATTGGATTGCTTTTTGCATTCAGCAAATCTGGTAGAGCCACCATGAGCCCGAGAAAACGAGCGCATAAGGACTGAGGGCCAGCACAGTTTGGACTGGCCCTCAGCCCTAAATCAAGCGTCTCGATCCTTATGATTTAGGTAGCGAGGACATACAGCCTGGCTATCAGCCGAGCCCCAGGAGCTTTGCTATACCCCAGATGCCAAAGGCAGGCAAGATCGCGTCTGGGCAAGTGAAGAACAGGTTTTCCGCGCCCATGGCTGCCAAGTTGCCAAAGATCTGGAGTCTGTAGCCCAGGCTGATCATGATCCAAGCAGCGAAGCACCACCAGAAGCCACCGAGGATCGCTCCCCGTCTGCCACCATAGGCATTGCCGAAGATAGCCCCCGAGCCACTGGCGAAGAACGCAGCGATCATGCTCGGGATGGGGATCGGCCAGCCAAGGGCGGCCAGGAGAGCAATGGCAACCACCTGAGCGATGCTCCCCGTGATGAGCCCGATCATCAGGGAAACCGGCGCATAAGGATAAATCACCGGACAGTCCAGCGCCGGCTTAGCGCCCGGAACGACCACATCCGCAACGCCCTTGAAAGCAGGAACGATTTCGGCAATGAGCATACGCACACCCTGTATCAAAACGAGCACACCTGCGGTGAAGCCCAAGGCCTGCAGAATGGAGAAGACGATCCAGTTCTGGCCCCCACTGAGTTCGGTCACGTAGGCTGGTCCCGCGATGAACATTGCGATGAGAACGATGATCAGCATGATCAGCGAGATGGAGATGGCCATATCGCGGAAGAAGGCCAGCCCTTGAGGCAGTTTCAATTCCTCGGCGCTTTCTTCGGGCTTACCAACCAACCTAGCCAACCAACCACCAGTCACATTCAACAGCGTCTGACCATGACCAAAGGCGATCTCATCCGAGCCTGTGATCCTGCGCATGAAGGGCTGGGCCAAGGCCGGAGCCAGCGTCATGTACAAGCCATCGGTGATGGAGGCCAAGAGCACGACCAGCCAGAAGGGCAAACCGAAGGAGTGGTAGAGGATAGCGAAAGCGCCGGCGTGGATCCAGAACATGTGACCGGTAAGGTAGATGTACTTCCACGGCGTGAAGCGAGCTAGGAGGATATGGACAATGTACCCGAAGAGCATGGTAAGTGAGATTTCTGCAGCGATTCCGCCGATGTTTGCCGCTTGCACAGCGCCCAGGCAAGCTTCGTCAAAGGTAACGAAGCCCTCGACTTTGAACGCTTTGGTGAACATGCTCTGAATGGGGACCAGCGCATTGATCAGAGCACCGATACCCACATTCAGAATAAGTACGCCCAGAACGGTCTTGAGCGTGCCGCTGATGACCTCACCAGCGCTCTTGCGCTGGATGAGCAAGCCCACCAACGCGATCAATCCAAGGATTGCTGCCGGTGTCTGAATCAACTGTAGGATAAATTGAAACATTGGATTTTCCTCCTTTTGATTTTTTAAGGTAGAAAGGGTTCCCAATCAATATTCATCACCTGAGCAACTGTACTTTGTCCATCACCTCCTTTCTCTCGATCTATCACTGCCCATGACGTCTCCACTGCGTACATGCCCCTGAGCCAGCGCAAAGGCTTTCTCACACCTAATCCGTCGTCTCATCCCCCAGCAAAGAAACCGTTCACGAAGTTTGACACCCCTGCAAGATCGGTACCAGCTTTTCGCGCAACTCTTTCTTATCAACCAGGTTTCTGATGAGCACTACCTTGGCCGGCGTGCTCCGCAAATGCATCTCCATGTCCACCGGAGCCACAATGATGTCTGCTTGCTGCCCCTTGAACGTACCCAGATCCCACGGCACAACTTCTGCTTTCATGTGCAGGTCCTTCAAGATTTCTTCGATGAACATTTTGAGCATCATGCTGCTGCCAAAGCCCATTCCACACAAAGTAGCAATTCTCATATAGTAATATCCTCCTTAACTATAACCTGCGATGATCCTGACTCCGAAGACATGCAGATTTGCTCTACGCTAGGATTACCTCTATGCCTAATGCCCTTAACTCCGCTACGACATTCGCTGGGGCAGCCGAATCCGTCACGATTTTGTGCACCGCGGTAACAGGGGCCACCAAAACAGTGGATACCTTCCCTAATTTGCTATGGTCGGCTACCAAGATCACTTCAGGGGCAGAGCGGATGATGGCCCTATCCGTCATGATCTCGGGCAGATAATCGCTGGTCAGGCCATCCTCGATGCTGATAGCCCTCATGCCCATGATCACTTTGTTCGCCCGCAACTCCTTCAGTGTCTGCTCTGCGATGTGGCCAATGATGGATAACTCCGAATGGCGCAACAATCCACCCGTGACAATGACCGTGACGTCGGGCTGGTCTGTCAAGAGGTTGATGATATTGAGGGCGTTGGTGATCACCGTCAGGTTCTTCTTGCCGGCTAGGTTGCGGGCTACTTCAAAGGTCGTCGTGCCAGACCCCAGGAAGATGGTCTCGCCATCCTGTATCAGTTCTGCGGCTGCTCTCCCGATCCTCCTCTTCGCCTCCTCGTTCTCCTTCATCCTCTGGATGATGGGCGGTTCAGGAAGCGCGCGCTCGGCGACGAAAGCGCCACCGTGGGCGCGGAGGATGAGCCCCTCGTCCTCCAGGGCATCCAGATCGCGACGCACTGTAGCCGCGCTGACGCCAAAACGTTCGCTCAGTTCGGCCACGGTCGCCCGCCCACGTTCACGAATGAGGAGCAGCATGGCTTGTTTGCGTTCGGAGTTAAACATGGATGCGCACACCGATTCAACAGGACTTGCTCAAATCACCACAATCGAAAAGCCATTCTTGCTCATTTGCGCTTATATTATAGCACAATTGTGTTCATTTGTCAATAGATTTTGCTCGTTTTTCTCTCTTCTGTGAATTTGACTAAAATACAATTTTATGCTATAATTTTTCACTAGAATATATAGGAGATGGCTTCTTTGCCCAAGGAATGGCGAGAGTATCGAAACCGAGCAAGCAGGGGCACAATTGAATAGTGCCCCTGCTTTTTTGTCTGCGCACAGTTGTGAGGCGAGCAGATGGCACGGTTCTGTATCAGGTGCGTCAGTGCGCATCGCAGGTGGCAAAGCAATCCCACTCGCTTCAGGCGGACAACAGTCCGCCGCCTCGTGGTGTGGACTGTTGCCTATGCGGAGCAAAGGAGGTTAGGTGATGAGCAGGAAAAAGCGTACGAAAGCCTTGCCTAGTGAGGGCACTACAGAGGGCGTTGCAGAGGAAGTGGCTCGCTTCTATGAGGGCATTTTCACGGAGCAGGAGTGGCGCGAGATCAAACGGCAACTGGCGTCCCCACAGGCTTCGCTGGAGATGGAAGTGGCGCTGCTGAGGGTGATGATCCGGCGGGCGATCGAGCGCATGGGCGAAGAGGATCCGCTGAAAGCGCTGGCAGCGATTCGTTTGGGAGTGGATGCCATTGGGCGTGCGCTGCGCAACCAGCGCGTGCTGTCCGGCGAGGCAGCGGATTCGTTGGCAGAAGCATTTGCCGTCGCTTTGCGCGAAATCGGCGAGGAGATGGGATTGGATGGCGGATGAAAACGCTAGGGATGGAGAGGCGAAACTGCGCGCAGCAATCCGCAAATGGCGGACGCTGCACGCCGGTGCCAAAGCGGATGTGGATGGCGTGGATGTGTCTCCCAAGTGCGTGTTTGGCGTGGTGACCAGGGATATGGTGGACGATCTGGCCGGGGAGATTGAGGATATCAAGGCGGAACTGGCATGGATACGGCGGATCATCATCGTGGCCATCATCACGGCGGCGATTGGCACGCTGCTGCGCTTGGGTGGACTAGCGTAAGGGCGAAGGCAAAATTCGCCTACAGGATGGGATGCGATAAACAAACGGAGGGGTGCTATGGGACGATTCGATCGGGTCAGAGAGGGATTGGCAGAGCGTTTCTTTGGCGACATCATGGACCGGCGAGTGGAGAACGCGGTCAAGTGCGTGGATGACGCCTATTGGTCGCAGATCAGCGGTGGGGCAAGGAGCCGGGACGAAGAATGGTCGGCGCGGAGGGCAGGGCTGGACGAAGCGCTGGAGGCGTGGCGCATCAATCCGCTGGCGCGGCGTATCGTGTGTCTGACCACCGATTACGTGGTGGGCTCTGGGATCAGCGTGAAGTCGGAGCACGAGTGGGTGCAGAGGTTCATAGACGAGTTTTGGCACAATAACCATATGGAGCGGCGCTGCTATGACTGGTGCGATGAACTGACGCGCAGCGGAGAGCTTTTCATCGTCATGCGCACGGAGCAGGTCAGCGGCGCCTCTTTTGTGCGCGCCATTCCTGCGGCATGGATTGACCGCATCGAGACGGATGATGACGATTACGAGCGAGAACTGTGCTACCACGAACTGGTGCCTGGCAACGTGGAGGGACGCTGGTGGCCAGCGGCGATGCCCGGCTCGGAGCAGCAAGAACAGGTGATGCTGCACTATACCATCAACCGCGCGGTGGGCTGTGTGCGCGGCGATGGCGACCTCACCCCACTTCTGCCCTGGCTGAAGCGCTACAAGGACTGGCTGGAAAATCGCGTGCGGCTGAACAAATACAAGACCGCTTTCCTCTGGGATGTCACCGTGTCCAGCCGTCCCGGCTCGGATGATGCGCTGCGCAGGAAGCGCTCTCAATACAAGACCCCACCCGAACCTGGCTCCATCATCGTGCACGGGGATACGGAGAAGTGGGAAGCAATCACGCCCAAGATCGAGGCCTGGGATGCCAAAGAAGACGGCAAGGCGATCCGCTTGATGGTGGCGGCAGGCGCGGGTGTTCCACTGCACTTTCTCTCCGAGGGTGAAACAGCCACTCGCGCGACTGCTGCCGAGATGGGCGACCCAACCTTTCGCCACTACTACCATCGGCAACTGACCTTCGGGCGGATGCTGGAGAACTTGCTGGAAGTGGCGGTGCGGCGGGCACAAGCGCGCGGACGTGGGCGCCCGCTGGCAGACCTGGATCTGACGGTCAAATTCACGGACGTGACCAAACGGGACAACCAGATGCTAGCCCAGAGCGCATGGCAGATCGCCCAGGCATTGGACATCATGGCGCAACATGGCTGGGTTGACCGTGAGACGGCGATCGAGATGGCTTTCCGCTTTGCGGGTGAATTGGTGGATGTGAAAGGGATATTGGAGCGCATTGGTAGAGGCGAATCCTGAGTTGCCTGTAGTGAGGAGTGAGGAGTGATGAGTGATAAGTGATGAGTGATGAGTGATGAGTGATAAGTGATAAGTGATGAGTGATGAGTGATGAGTGATAAGTGATAAGTGATGAGTGAGGAGGCGGTGGTGATGGTGCAGCAAGAGGTGGAGTTGGCGGGTCGAGGGCTGGTCTCCTCTCGCAAGGGATGCGAGGAGGCACAGGAATCGCTCTGTGAGCGGAGCAGGGCCACGTTGCAGGGGGATGTGGTGGGATGCGCGGTAGGTTTTCGGCGCTACGAAGTGGTGGCGATCACCGCCGGCGAGGGCAACGGACTGCACTATGGCGCGGAGGTGCTGCGGGCTGCGCTCCCGCTCTTCGAGGGGGCAAGCGTGTTCGTGGATCATGCGCAACTACCGGAGATATGGTCGCAGACAGGCGGGCGGAGCTTGCGCAACTTGCTGGGAGTGCTCGAGCACTGTACCTACTCCGATGAATGGAATGGGATATGCGGCGAACTGCGCGTGTACCCCGGACCAGATGCGGAGTGGTTCTGTGCGATGGTAGATCAATACCTGGCGGACAGAGCGGCGGGGCGTCCAGTGCCACGGCTCGGCTTATCGGCAGTGGTGGATGTGCAAACAAAGGGAAGGGAGGTGGTGTCTATTGGAAAAATGATCAGTGTGGATGCAGTATTTGACCCAGCGCGCGGCGGTGAATTCATACGCGCGTTGAATCAGCGCACGGGAACGTGCAGTATCAACCAAATAGGAGATGAAAGGATGGAGGAAAAGGTAGAGCATGGTGTGCAGACCCTCACCCACAACTCTTCTCCGCTGGAGCGAGGGGTGGATGGGGCGCTGGCTCAAATGTGGGACATGGTGCTGGACATGCGGCTATCCAACAGTGGCTTGCCTGTTCCACTGCAGGGCTTGATTCGGCAACATTTGGCAGGGCAGTCTGGACAGATGGGTGCGATTGATTCTGCCATCGAGGCGGCCAAGTCGGCGTGGGCGGCAAGCGTAGCACAGGCCGGGCCCCAGGTGCTCGGAGTGGGACGAACGCGGGGTTCAGCGCTGGAAGTTGGTTTGAACGAGATGGACCGGCTGCAAGCGGTGATGGATCGGCTGTGTGGTCTGAAGCCGGCCAGCGAAGCGCTGCAGGGCATACGTCCGGTGTCGGGCATCAGGGAGCTGTATCTGATGGTGACGGGCGACTATGATTTTCGCGGCGTTTTCGATGCGGAGCGCGCCGCGCTGGCTAACGTTACGTCAAGCACCATGACCAGCCTGGTCAAGAACGCCTTCAACAAGGTGATCCTGGACTATTTCAACACGGCGGATCGCTGGTGGGAGCCCATTGTCTCGGAGGAGTATTTCGGCAGCATGAAGGACGTGACGCTGGTCACCCTGGGCGGTTTTGCCGACCTGCCAACAGTTGCGGAAGGCGGCGCCTACACAGAGTTATCGTGGAGCGACGAGGAAGAAGTGGTGTCCTTCGTCAAGAAAGGCGCGTATGTGGGCGTCACGCTGGAGATGATGGACAAGGACGAGACGCGGGCATTCCGCGCCATCCCGCGCAAGTTAGCCATAGCCGGCTACCGGACGCTGAGCGGGATGATTGCCAACCTGTGGATGGCGAACTCAGGCGTGGGGCCATATTGGCCGAGCGGACAGACGACCAACCGCTTGTTTTGCAGCACCTACGGCAACCTGGGCACTTCGGCATTGAGCGCATCCTCTTGGGATGCAGTCATCCAAGCGATGTACAAGCAGACGGAGGCAACAAGTGGGGAACGCATGGGGATCAGGCCAGCGTACCTGGTCGTGCCCATCGAGTTGGAGAAAACGGCGCTCACAATTATGCAAAGCGAAGGCGAGCCAGGGACTGCGGACAACGATGCGAATGTGCGGCGTGGCTCATCGCGGGTGATCGTGTGCCCGGAGATGACGGATGCCAACGATTGGCTGGCTGTAGCGGATCCGCGGGTGTTTCCCGCGATTGTCGTGGGCTATCGCTTCAGCAACGTGCCGGAAGTGTTCGTAGCGGATCAAGAGACGGTGGGCAGCATGTTCACCAACGATGAGATGCGCATCAAGGCGCGGTTCGTCGTGGCGGTGGGGGTTGGCGACTATCGTCCGCTGTACAAGAGCAATGTGGAGTGAGGAGTGAAGGAGGGAGCGATGTTTGAGATTGATTGGAGCGCGGTGTGGGCATTCGTCTGGCCGATCCTGAAGCAAGCGCTGATTGCGTTCCTCGTGGCGCTGCTGGCGCTGCTGGGTTATGACAAGAAGGTTGCCTCAGCACGGTACGTGGCGCGCCGCAAATAGGCGGGGCGAATTTTGTATTCGTACCAGGGGGGAGGCAGGGAAGATCTCATCCCTTGCCCTATTATAGAGGGTGTTGAAAAATATAGGAGTTATTTGAAATCATAGCCACATGTTGTGTTTACAATGCTTGGCCATACAACATATTGTGGCTATTGTAAAGTCTTTCCGACTTTTTCAACACTCTCTATTATAGACCTGACGGGTCTGAGAGACCCGTCAGGTCTAGCAAGAGGTGAGGCATATATAAGGAGGAGGAAATGGCAGGAGGTGGGTCATCGGAATTGCGTGAGATCTCCCACCGTCTGGAGCGGCTGGAAGCAGAACTGGCTGAACTAAAGCGGCGGCTGGCAGCACTGGAGCACGGCTCGTTGACAGCCAGCGCCAAGAAGAAAAAGACAGCGTAAAAAGGGGGCATAAATGGCAGCGAAGATAGTCATGTTAACAGAGTCGGGCGAGGTCAAGGCTGCGCCTGGGCTGCTGGTGGCAGTGGTGCTCACGCACTCGGACGCAGCACAGATCCACGTGAAGGATGGCGGGTCTGACGGGACGGAGATTGTGGGGCTGCGGCTCAGTGGTGCTGGGTCGGTGGCGTTTTCTCCCTCTATGCCTGTAAGTTTCTCGTCGCTGTATGTTACAGTGGATGCGGGAACGGGGCCAGAGGTAGCGGTAGTTTACGTGTAAGTATTGCATGTTGCGTGTTCCATACCAGGCTTGGCGTAAATGCAAAACGGATCACGCAACACAAAATAGGCACGGAGCGGGGAGCCAATGGCAACAGAGTTAGATGCGGTTAGAGAGCGAGTGGCAGCGCTATTGATGGATACGAGTTACGGGGAGTGGTCTACGGATGATTTGGATGCAGCGATACGTCTGGCGCTGGATGAATTGAGCGTGAGCCTGCCACCGTTGGCGGACACTACGGTGGATGCGGTGGATAAGCAGCGGGAGTATGATCTGAGCGTAGTGGATGGGCTGGTGGATGTCATCGAGGTGTGGTATCCGTATGATGCGGACGATGAGGATTACGCAAAGGCTCACCCAGTGTCCTTTCGGATGTTGGATCGGTTGACGCTGTACTTGGAGTGTGGGGATGATCCAGATGCGGAATATGACATACGGATCTTTTACAGTACACGGCATACTCTGGAGGGCTTGGATTCGGCGACTGAGACGACGCTGAGAGGTGATGAGAAAGCGGCTCTTGTCATCGGGGCGGCGGGTTATGCGGCAATTGCCAAGGCGCGGGGACTGATGAATCAGGTAACAATTGGGGCTGATGTGCCGCGAACGTTGCAGCAGTGGGGAGAGCAGCGGTTGGCGGAGTGCGGCCGGCGGCTGGAGGCACTGGCAGAGGTCAAAGTTGCAGGCACAGACGCACGGGTGGGTCCTTGGGAATAGGAGAAGTTGTTAACTTCACCCCCTGACCCCTCTCCCGCAGCGCAGGAGAGGGGTTTTGAGCACTCTATCCTCCGCTCCGGCTAGGCAACAGCCCAGCCGTTTTGTGCCCAGGCTGTTACCCGTGCGAAATGTGAAAGTCGGAAAAGTATAGGTCCAGCCATGCCCATCCTGGACAGACCATCCCCGCCACGGGCTATCCAAAGAGTGTCCTCCCGCAGATGGGCTGGCATCTGCGGGAGGAGGTATTTAGGGTGTAATCAAGTTCTTCAACAGCACGGGGAGATGGAGGCGATGGGAGGGGACAAACGCCAACGCGCCAGGCCAAAAGCCGCTCTGCAATTGATAGGCGCCGCCGGTCATCACCCCCGCCGGCTGCAGCACGCTGCCATCCAAGGTGAAAGCCCCGCCCGTGGAGCGCCCGCCTCCGCCGCTGACCACATACCAGTTAATGGAGAAACCCGGGGCATCCGCCTGCACGACAAGCGCCAGGAGCAGCATGATGAGCAAGCCCAGGAAGACTATCCCTTTCGTACGCATGATACGCCTCCTTTGCCCGCTCATCCTACTGGTGCTCCAGCTCCAGGCGAATGCCACCAATCTGGATGTAGTTTGTGGCATCGGCGAAGGCAAGGTTTAGGTACAGAGCCAGCCCACCCTGCTCGGCACTGAGTGTATTGTTGGAGGTCAAATTCAAGGTGTAGGATGTGGGGAGGTTGCTGGTTCGATCTGTTGTATCGTAGATGATTGGCGCAGCATTATCGGCATCTGTCTGCTTGTTCAGGGTGGTGCCGGTGATGTAATTCTTACTGCCATCCTGGCATCCGTAATACACGGTGAGTTTGGTCACCTTGACCGGCTGCCCGTAGAGCACGCTGGGGATGGTAACAGGATAGTAGACGGACTTGTCACCCGCAGCGCTGCCCCTCCAGATTCTAGCCGCACCATTGGTCCACATATCCCACTGTGTCGTGTCCAATGACTGGTTCTTCACCATGCTGTTGCCGCTGATCCAGAGGTAGGACTTGGCGGTGCTCTTGATGATGCCCGTGCCACCGGCATAGATCGCTGTGCCCGTGGTGCTGTAGGCGTACACGCCCGTGCCCGAATTCGCCGTCCCGCGTACACCCAAGCCTTCGCTGGTGTCGCCCCACACGCCCCATCGGCTACTGCCATAGACAGCGTAAGGGTAGAGTACAGGTGGTATACCTCCGCTGATATAGATGCCAATGAGCTGCGCGGTAGAGTCCCCACTCACAACCCGTGCGCCAGGCTGCAGGGACAGGCCATAGGGCACAGCCGTCAGGGGCTGGCGTGGGCTTAGTGCCTGGTAGGAACCACTGCCGGCAGGATAGCGCACGCTAATTGCCAACCAGCGTGCATCGCCCGTAAAAGGCTGCCCACTGAAACCTAACTGCACGGTGAAGATGCCGTTGTTCACGGGCACATTGGTCTTTGTTAACGTTGAACCGACCTGTGTGCCGCCGCTTGCCGCATCCCAGAGCTGGAACTGGAAGTCGCAGTTGCCATTGACCGGGCTGCCATCCCTAAGCAAGCGTCCTTGGTAGGTGAATTCATTGCCCACTGTATCCAGCGTGCTTGCTTGCCCTTCTGTTGCGGGTTCCTGTGCCTGGCTCAATCCCGCCAGCACCAGCAACAATACGCTCACACAAATCACCACTCTGAAAATATCGTACCTGTTCATTTTCATGCTCCTTTCCTCATATTTTCTAAATAGGAGGCACCAGCCTGCCACCCATGTCTGACCCCGATTAACGGCGGCTAGAAAAGCCGCCCTGCTCCAGGCGGACCACAGTCCAACGTCATTCCTGGCGTGGGCTGTTGCCCACGCCGAGCGGAAAGGTGGCTAGAAAAGCCGCCCTACTCATCACCCACGACATTGCTTCGTCGCAAAAGCGATCCTCGCAATGACACTGCCAGGGATTGAAATCCCTGTCTAAAAGCGCCAAGCCCTTTCAGGGGCTTTTTATATTCAGGTGGGGAATTCATTCCCCAGCCATGTCCTGCCTGCGCAGGTGGCCAACATAGCGCGGGATGAGCGTGGGCGTTGGCGTCATGTTCTCTAGTGGTGGCGGCGTTGGGGTCATCGTTTCCAGAGGAGGCGGTGTCAGAGTCACCGTTTCCAGAGGAGGCAACGTGGACGTCGCAGTAGGTGTACCCTCAGGCAGCGCGGTTGGAGTGAAGATAAGCGACAATGTGGGTCTCGGTATTGCCGCTGGCGGCGGACCAATGGATGTAGTTTGCTCAGCACGCGCTGTATCCTGGTCACAGATCATGATTGCCTCGTTCGTCACGTTATTTCCAGCACAGATGCTGAATGTACTCAAGACAAGATGCACGCAATAGCGGGAGTGCGCTTGTACCGTACCAATGTTCCAGGTCACTTGTTCGGGATTATCTGGCGCCAGGTAGACACAATCACGTGGCGACCAGCGGTCCACAAGGACAACGTTGGTCAGCGGCACATCCCCATCGTTTACGACGCAGATATCGTAATGGACATTATACCCTGCCGGCACCGGATCTGGCCAATCCGTATTGGTCACGCGGAAAATGAACTGTGGCGTAGGCGTGAGCGTTGGCGTAGGCGTGGGCGGAGGGCCAATGCTCGTGGTCTCCGTTGCTCTTGCCGTGCCCTGATCGCAAGTCACCACCGCTTCCATCGTCACTGTGTTCCCGGCACAGATGACGAAAGTGCTCACCGCGAAATAGATGTGATGCGTGCTGTGTGCCTCGAGCGTGCCCACCGTCCAGGTCTTTTCCGCGGCGTTGTCCGGCAATAGGTAGATGCAATCGCGCTGTGACCAACTTACCACCACGACCACATTCGTCATCGGCACATCGCTGTCGTTGATGACATAGACGTCGTAGTGGATGCGGTGCGATGCCGGCACTGGATCGGGCACATCTCGCAGGGCAATGCGCAATGAGATGGAGGGGGTGGGAGTTAGTGTGGCACCTGGCTCTGCGCTCGGTGTGGCAGTAGGCGCTGGAGTGAACCGTGTGCTCACCTCAGTGGGTGTGGCAGCAAGCGTGGGAGGAAGCCCTGCATTCACCGCGGTGGGCGTGGCCGTGACCGTTGGGGCACCCCCGCCGCTCACCGGGGCGGGCGTAGCCGTGCTTGCTGGGGCACCGCCACCACCCACTGGGGCTGACGTGGCCGCGACTGCTGGGACACCTCCGCCACTCACCGTAGTTGGCGTGGCCATGGCCGTTGGAGTACATGTTGCGTCTATCCCTGTTACGGTAAGCGTGGGCACGACCTCGGGCGCAACCAGACTCTGCAGCGCTGCTTGTGCCTGGCGCGAAGCCTGCTCTGTTACGGCGATGGCCTGCTCCAACAGCACCTGTCCCTCCGGTGCTGCCTGCATACTGGCCTGGCGCAATACTTCCTTCTGCTTGTCGCTGGTCTCGATCACCTTCTGGAGCAACTCATGGGCTTGTGGCATGCCACTGGCTGCAGCGGCATGCACAGCACCCTGCCATTCTTCCGCCATGCGCATCACAATGCTCTCGTGCACAGGCCGTCCTGCAGCAGCCAGATGCGCCATCTCCTTCGTACGTTCGCTGGCAAAGTGCAGGTAGAGCTGGGTTCGTGTGGGATGGCTGAAAGCAAAAACCAGCCGCGCATCCTCTATCACCAGTTTTAATGGGTACAGCGATGAACCAGGCAGGCTATTTGCCGCAGCATTGGCCACTCCTGAGCCAATGGCTAGCACGAGGATCACCGCAAGCGCCGCGCCCAAGAGACCCCGTCCAATCCGCTCTGGGAGGCGCAGCCGGAGCCACAGGGGTTGCACACGGCGTTCTTCCTTCAGCCGCACCGCCTCGCCCAAGAAGCGAGCGCGATTGGCTGCTTTGGCTTGCGGTGCGGGGATGGGCACTTGGCGCAGTTGTAGCAGAACGGTGGCGAGTCCCAGGAGGGAGAGCAATTCTTCCCGGCTGGAGGCAGGCAAACGACTGACCTCTGCCTGCCCCAGGTATTCCTCCACTGTCCCGCCCGCAAGCAGATGGTCAATGCCTTTGTGCAGTACTTTGGCTTCGGTGTGCATCATGACATGACCTCACAAGCCGCCTCGCTTGCGCCTTCCTCACCTTGGATGGCTGCCATGAGAAGGGGCAACGCCTCGAGGAAGAAATGCAGTCCAATGCGCGTGATCAAGGGTGCGGCCACGCAAGACCTGTGGCGCTCTTGGAGTGCTTGCTGCTCCATCTCTTCCTGGTCATGTCCACTTTCTGCGGAGACCGGAGTCGCTCCTGGCCCTTGATTCTGATCATATGCCAGCACTTGACGCAGCGCCAACAAAGCGCGGTGTTGCAATGCGCACACTGCTCCTACGCTTTTGCCCAAGATGAGCGCAATCTCACGGTTGTCCAATCCCTCCAGAAAACGCAGCACGAGCACCTGCTGTTGACTCGGCGTGAGTTGGCGCAACGCACGATGCACACGTTCCATCTGCAGGCGTTGCTCAACGGTCTGCAGCAGGTCCCCATCGCTGCTCTCCAACCAATCGGCCAGTTCCAACTCCGCTACTGGTTTGCGCCGGAAGGTATCCACCACCAGGTTGTGCGCCACGCGGTAGAGCCAGGCAGAGAGATTCGTGCGCGGGCAGGAACCACTCTGGACCGCTTTCAGCAGACGGAGAAAGACATTAGCCGTCAAGTCTTCGGCAGCATCAACCTGGCCTACATAGCGATAGACGTAATGATAGATGCGCTCGTAGTATTCATCGTACACTTGAGCCAAGGCTACCGTATCGTGTTGACGAATGCGGTCCAGCAACGCGGCATCATCAGCCAAGAAGCTTCCTCATTCTGTCATTACTCATGACGTAAAAGTGGTCTCGAATATACGCTCAAACGCAGATATGCGCCACGATCTATGCAATATTAGTCCAAGATGGGGCTGTTTGTCAAAACTTAGGAAGGCAGACAGAAAAGCCGTCCTATCCCTCCACGCTCCAGGCGGACAACAGTCCGCCGCGAGCTATTGAGTGACGGCCGTCAAAAAATGGGGGAACGAATAAACAAATCACCGCAGCATCATTCGAGGATTCGTTTTCCTATTGTTGATGGCTTACCCCTGCAACAGCCCGCGCCGGGTCTGACGGACTGTAGAAGAAACCAGGCTTCTCTCAGAAACCTGGCTTCTGTTGTTAACGCATGTAATCGCGTAGTTGGCGGCTGCGGCTGGGGTGGCGCAAGCGGTTGAGCGCTTCGCGCTCTATCTGTCGGATGCGCTCGCGCGTCAGTCCGAATTTCTCGCCCACTTCCTTCAAAGTGTAGGAGCGTCCATCCTGCAGGCCAAAGCGCAGGCGCAGGATACGTGCCTCACGCGGGCTGAGTGTGGAGAGGATTTCCTCCACCTTCTCCGCCAACAGGTTCTGCGTCACCGTGTCGGTGGGCGTAGGGCTGTCCTCGTCCTCGATGAACTCACCCAGTTCGCTATCCTCTTCCTCGCCCACCGGCTTTTCCAGGGAAAGCGGCCGACGGGATACCTTCAGCAACCAGCGAACCTTGGCTGGATCCACACCCATGCGCCTCGCAATCTCGGTAGGCGTTGGCTTTTTCCCGCTATCCTGCTCCAATTGTTGCGCCGTGCGATATACTTTGCGGATGCGGTCGCCTACATGGGACGGCAGGCGAATAATGCGCCCTTGCTCCGCCAAGGCACGGGTGATGCTCTGGCGGATCCACCAAGTAGCATAGGTGCTGAACTTGCAGCCACGGCGGTAATCGAATTTCTCCACCGCCTTCATCAGGCCCAGGTTGCCCTCCTGGATGAGGTCTAGGAAGGGCACACCCTGCCCCATATAGCGTTTGGCGATGCTGACCACGAGGCGTGTGTTGGCTTTGATGAGATGGGCACGCGCCGCGTTGCCCAGTTCGATCTCGCGCAGGTACTTTTCGCGCAGCACGGGGTTCTGCCCATCCTTCTCCAACTTGCGCCGGGCTGCTTTGCCCCGCTCCAGTTGTTTGGCCAACTGGATCTCTTCCTCCGCCTTCAGCAAGGGCACGCTGGCCATTTCCTTCAGATAGAGGCTGATGGTATCGTCGCTGCTGATGCCACTTAGATCAAAGACCTCCTCCTCGATCTCGGGCTCCATTTCCTCCTGCTCTTTGGCCTCTTCCTTCTCCTCTTCTTCCTCTTCTTCGGAAATGATCTCGATGCCCTCGTTATAGAGGTATGTCAAAAGGTCCTCCAACTGAGGCAAGTTCTTCTCCGCCTCAGGGAAGTACTCGAGCACATCTTCTACCGTCAGATAGCCTTGCTCTTCGGCTTTCTCGATCAATTCTCGCGCTGGATCCAGGGTCTTTTCTTTTTCTTTTAAAGTCGCTTCAGCCATTCCTTCACCTATCTATGGGATTAAGGAACACTGGTTACACCGTAAATGCAGGGAAAAGGGGACACCACAAATGGTGCCCCCTTGCACAAAGCAACGACTTTTAGGATGGAATGAACGGAGGCCCAGTGTTCCTGTCTGTTCATCTTAGTATATATATTATAGCGTATTTTAAGGGCTATGTCAATAGTTTAGCGCAAAGTAACTGTTCAGATTTGAGGTAAAGAATCTTAAGCGAGCACCCTCGTGTCGCAAGATACAGTAGTGCCACGATAGCTAGGCACGAATAGTAGAAAACGAGCTGTCCTCCAACTCACCGAACCCAGCCCTAATCTGAACACTTACAGCGCAAAAAAGCCACAAAAACCAGGCTTCTGGCAGCAAAATTCTTCGCTGCGCTCAAAATGCAACCCTCTGATATCACGCTGAACGAAGTGAAGCATCTCGCGCCGCTTGATACCCCTTGCTAAAAACAACGAAGAGAACGCAGAGGGAAATCATCGAGAAATCCCTGCGTTCTCAGCGTGTTCTGCGTTAGAAAACTCGCCCTCCTGCAGGTGGGGGACCCGCAGGAGGGTTGCGCTATGTTATTTCTTCTTGGTCTCTACTTTGATCGTCTTGGGTTTCGCCTCTTCAGACTTGGGGATAGTCAATGTCAGGACGCCGTTCTCGAAGGTGGCCTCTGCTTTGTCCGACACCAGTGCGCCTGGCAGTTGCACCGAGCGCTGGAATGCGCCATAGCGCCGCTCCTGGCGGATGTAATTGGCCTTCTCAACCTTCTCCTCAGCCTTGGTCTCGCCCTTGATGGTCAGGATGTCGCCGGTAATGGTGATCTCGATGTCCTCGGGCTTGACCCCGGGCACTGCGGTCTTGACCACCACGCTATCGGGCGTCTCGTACATGTCCAGAGCCAGCGTTTCGGCGCCCCAGAGCGTAGGCAGGCCACGCATGCGGACAAAGCTCTCCTCGAAGAGGCGATCCATTGCGTCGCGCAGAGAGATCAAATCGCTGAAGGGTTCCCACTTGATCAGGCTAGCCATAGTTCACCTCCTGCTGCTCTAATTTTGCACCTATATCGTAGCAAACGTGTATTAGAATTGCACAAGAGAAATGTTAGAATTTCGTTAGAGTGAGGAATGGAGAGTGAGAAGTGAGGAGTGATGAGTGAGGAGTGGAGAGTGAGGAGGTTGGTCAGGAAGGTTTTTGTTCGAGCGGGCTGCTCCGCTTGCTGAACTGACCCAGGTCGAATCCCTCTAGCCACACTGCTAGCAAGCCACCCACGATGATGGGCGCATACACGACCAGGTACAACAGCAAAGCAGCGCTCAACGCAGGCGCAAAGCGCACGCCGAAGAGGGACAACGTGAGGATACAGATGGAATGGTACACGCCCAACGCCGCAGGAGCGTAGGCCACGTTCGTGCCGCTGATTTCGGTCACCGCAAGGAGCAACCCCGCGGCAAAGGGCAGGTTCAGTCGCACCGCGCGGAACGCAAAGTGGTTGACCAAGCCAGAGAGCAGCCAGATAGCAGCAGACAGCGCCCATAGGCGCAATTGCACTGGCCATGCCTGCAGTTTGCGCAAGTGGACAATGGCATCCATGGCCCGTTCTGCCCAATTCGCGACAGGACCAAGGCGCAGGCGCCTCATGGCCCGCATTAGGCGCTGACGAAGCGACTCTTGCACTGCCAACCAGACCAATGCCACAAGGAGGATAATCAGTGCACCTGCGAGGACAAGATGAGTCTTGCTCAGCCAAGGCAGTAGCGGAACAAAGGGGAGTAGGATTGCGAGCACGAGCAGCATCATCACGCTGTCCATGGCTTTCTCCGCCACAACGGTCAGCAGGGACAGGCTCAGCGCGATGCGCTGCCCCTGACTCAGCACCCAGATACGTGCGAGGTCTCCCAAGCGCGTGGGCAGCAGGATATTGCCAAGTTGGCCAAGCAGCAGCGCCATCAACAGATTTCTGCGGCTGAAATGCTGCCCCTGAGGATAGAAGAGCCACTGCCAGCGCAGTGTCTTGCAGGCGATGTTGCCCAGCATGGCGCACAGGGCGAGCGCTAGGTAACGCAGGTCGGACTGGCTCAGCACAGCCCAGGTGACGCGCCAGTCCCATTCGCGTGCGACAAACAGGAATGCGCTAGCAGTAACCAGCACGCCTAAGGCTAGGCCAAGCAATGGGCGGTAGGTTGTGAGCAGCCTCTTCGAGGAGTGTGTCAAGGGTTACTCAAACGGGTTGGTCATGCGCACTCCAGTGCGCTGAGCGCTAAAGCGCTCATTACGAACCAACGAACTAACGGCGCAGCAAATGGATGGCAACCGCAATCAGCCCAGCACAGACGCCGAGGGCCAGAGCCGCAGAGCGCGCCAGGGAGAGCCAGGGTGCTATCCAGAGAAGCCCTGGTTGCGTCCGCCACACAAAGCGAACGAAGGGCACTGTGGTGAGGAGCAAAGCCGCCAGCAGAGACAAAGCAAAGGGAAGGAACGATGGGCGCAACGCGCCGGCCACCATGGCAATGGCCAGCGCCACCAGCCCCACAACCTGCAGTTTCAGCCACGGAGGAGTATACGCGTCGGAAAGCGCTTTGGGTGGATGCCGAGCGTAGGCTAGCGTGCGCCAGTAGCCGCGCGAAACTTTGGCCTGCAGGTAGCGCCTCAGCGTGGATGGATGCTCGTGGTAGACAATGGCATGTGGCGCAAAGACCAACCTATACCCACTGCGCGACAGGCGGAAGGCCAGCTCCACGTCCTCATTGCCCCACATATCGAGACGGAAGCCTCCTTGCGCCAGAAACACATCCCGACGGATGGCTGCCGCATGCGTGGCGATGAAGTCAATGTCTTGTCGCTGGATCAGACGGGCATAGCGCTCCTCAAATTCCGCCTGGGCAAAGCGAGCCGCCAGGCTGGTCTGGCGCGTGCGGTAGGCACCGTACACGCCACAGACAGTTGGGTCGGCAAAGGGGCGCAGCATCTCTGTACACCAGTCCGGGGCTGCTTCGCAGTCAGCGTCAATGAAGAGGAGGACATCGCCCTGAGCCTGAGCAGCGCCCGCATTGCGCGCAGCCGCTGGGCCGCTGCGCACGGTTTGAACGATGACGGCTGCGCCATGCTCCCGTGCTATCTCTACTGTCCCATCGGTTGAGGCATCATCCACGACGATGATCTCGTACTCCTCTGGAGGCAGGGTCTGTTGGCGCAATGCCGTCAGGCAGCGGGCAATAGTTGTCTGTGCGTTATAGGCAGGGATGATCACGGAGGCCAGCATAGCGCTTCACTGGCGGAAGAGGGTGAACAAGGAGCCTTCCTGCACCCAGGAAGCAAGGGTGAAAAGCAAGTTATCGGCATAGGTGAGGTGCACGGCTTGCCCCGGAGGGGTTTCCAACACCAGAAGACTCACTGCCTCTTGGCTGTCATGTGCTTTCGTCACCATCGCCAGGGCTGGATGCTGCACAGCCAGATCACGGCGGTACCAATCAAATGCCAGGAGATAGCGATCCACTACCATGACATCGGGGCGCATGCCCAGTCCATAGCGCACATACCAAAGCGGCAAGGTCTGTGTGTCGCTCTTGGAGATGACAATGGCGCCGGGAGCAGCCATCTGGAGTACTCCTTGGGCAAAGTTATAGGCCTGGCGGTCTGCGCTGAGGTCCATCTCGCGAAAGCGCGCCATCACGGAAGCAACGGGCAATGCCAGCAAGAGGAGGATGGCAACAGCGAGAACTAGTTGCGGGACACGTTTCGCCCTTGCCTGCTTTTGCACGTCGTGCAACAAGAGCATGGCACCCCGTGCGGTCCACAGGGCGATGACCCCGGCTGCAGGGAGCAGATACAGGTAGGAGTCATGAGTTATGTAAAGCATAGCGTACACGCTGAGCAGCACGACATAAGTCAGCCCAAAGCAGGTGAACCGCCGGTCGGTCTCCAGTCCGCGCCACAGTCCCAACAAAGCCAGCGCCAATCCGAGGACATGTAGATCGCGCACCCAAATGCCTGCCCATGCCGAGAGGCGCTGTAGGAAGTGGAGAGGCAACACACCGCCGAGGTAACGGCGGTAGGCTTCGCCGGTGACCAGCCATAGGAAGCCGGAGAGGTTATCCGCTCCCCCCCAGTTGGGCACGGGACGGGCAGCCGCACGGATGGGAATGTACAGATACAGGAGCAATCCCGGGAGCAGGCAGAGAGCCAGGTAGAACACCCGCCGTCTGCTCAGCCATGCGCGGGCAACACCTGCGTAGGGCCAGAGGGCAGGAATCAGCCAGACGATGGTGAGGTGATGCGCCAGACCAAGTCCAAACAGGAACGCCACCGCATAAAGCCGAGTTGGCAGAGGAAGGGAGAGCATCAATGCCAACAACACTGCCACTAGGAGGGCGTTCAGGCTATAGACCTCGGCGATGGTAGCCTGAGACCACAGCAACTCGCTGAAGGCATACAGCCCGGCAGCGCTGCCGGATGCTACCAACGCAAGCAAGCCATCGTCCTCATGCATGACAAGCAGGCGATAGGACGCCCAGAAAACGGCGGCAACGGATAACGCCGCCGCCAATGCCGACAGGAGATTCACCCCACGGGCAGGCTCGATGCCGGGCAGGCGGGTGAAGCAGTGGGCGATCAAAGTGTACAGCGGATAGCCAGTTGGGTGAGGCACGCCCAAGTTGATGGCGGCGGTAACCAGGTCGCCGCTATCCGCGCCATTGTGACGCAGGGTGATAGTGGGAGCCATGGTGCGGGCATAGATGGCCAGCACGCACAGAGCAACGGCGACAGCAGCGGACACCGCGTAAATGGTGGGCAGTGCAGAGCGTGGTGTGTCAACTTCTTTGCCTGGCATGGGAAAGGGTTTGCTTTTCTTCATCATAGTGCTTGGGCTGGGCAACAGCCCAGCCGTTTTGATACAAACCCGCTCAGGCTGGGCAACAGCCCAGCCGTTTTGCGCGGACTGTTGTCCGCGCGGAGCGATATGGTTTGTGCGCGGATTGTTGTCCACGCGGAGCAGGAGAAAGGACTGCTGTCCGCACAGAGCAAGAGAAAGGATTGCTGTCCACGCAGAGCAATGCTGTACAGCACGGATTCCCTCAAGCCAACAACTCCCTTACATCCTGAATGGGAATCAGGCATTCTTTGTCATCCTGCAAGTAGAAACGCGCGCTTGACCATTGGTACTCCTCTGGCGCACTAGCCAATTGCCAATGGGACTGCACTGGATTGTTGTGAATATACGTGAGTTTCTGAATCAGGAATTCCGGTCCAACTACATTCTTAGCTAGATAACCGTTTTCCCACACCTTATACCTCTGCGTCCCAGCTTGTGTGCCGGCAGTGGCGAGAAGGCTCAGCTCATGCCAGTTTTGCTCCATTTGATAGAGGCGGACAATCAATTGCGAGGTACACGTTTTGAATGCGCGAGTCCATTTCTGTAGAGGAAAGCCCTCCGTGCATTGGATGATGACGTGAATGTGATTAGGCATTACAACAAAGGCGAACAAGTGGGTATTGTTCATCAGACTGGTAAAGTACAGGGCGTCTACAAGAGTCCGTTTGATGATATCCCTTCGGAAGATCTGTGTGCGGTTGGCTGTTGCTGTAGTCACAAAGTAGAGATGAGTTGGATCAAATATGGGTCGCCAGCGTGTACTCAAGGGTATCTCCTTACTGTTTTAAGTGTGCGCTTGTTCGCTCCATCTGGTGCGGACTGTTGTCCGCGCAGAGCAATACAGTTCGCTCAGGCTGGGCAACAGCCCAGCCGTTTTGCGCGGACTGTTGTCCGCGCAGAGCAATACAGTTCGCTCAGGCTAGGCAACAGCCCAGCCGTTTTGCGCGGACTGTTGTCCGCGCGGAGCGATATGGTTTGTGCGCGGATTGTTGTCCACGCGGAGCAAGTAAGTCAACAAGATACAAAAGCAGTCACTCTTGTTCTTTGTGCCTTTGTGTTTTGGTGGTGAGACCACGGTAGAAAATCCCCAGCCCCACCAGGATCATCGCCAGGCCTGCAAGGCCGAGAATAGCAGTCATCCACACTGCTGGCGTTTCTCGCGCGCCTGGTTCGACCCAGGTCAAGCGGATATCGCTGTCCAGAGCGAAGTACACCCTTCCTGCTTCATCGGTTGTCCACACATCCGACTGGGATGGGTCGAGAAGCAGCAGGCGTCCAGAGATGCTCACCTGCACGGGTATGTTGAACGTGCCGGCTTGCTTCTGCAGGAGCAGACGGTAGGACCTCACCCCCTCCCCTTGAGGGAAAACGGAGGAGGGTAATTCATAGTGAAATGTTAGCGTGCGACTTGCGCCAGGAGCGAGGACCAGAAAGGCGCTAAAGACCGTTTTGCCTTCATCTTCCGTGATTCCTGGCGCAAGGTCGCTGCCCTCCACCGCGAGCAGGCGGCTGCCACGAGGCACATACACCCGCACATAGTCCCAGTAGCAGCCCTGCATCATTTCCTGGTAGGTATCATCGTAATACGACCCGGCAATGCATTCCTGTGTCCCCGTGCTCTTGTTTTGGTAATACAAGGTCAGCATAGCCCGTGGCGGGCTGTCTGGGCTCAAATCTACCTGATAATTCATGTGCTGTTGGATATGGGGGTTTACCTTGCGGAAGCCAACGTTGGCATCCGCAATCAGGCAATAGTCGCCGTCCCAGGGGCGCAGTGCGCCATCCCAAGACATGTCAGACAAGACATGCGCTGCTGCAGGGTTGCGCAGATAGACCAGAAGATGCTTGCTGCGCAGGGACTGGAGCATGGTCAGGCCAAATTGCGGCACATTGATGGATTGCGGCGCGGTGGTAATTCTCCGTAACGCAGCCTGGAGCAGATCGGCCATGAAATCCTTGCGGCGAAGCCACCACTCTCCGGTCTCCTGCTCCGCCGTGTCGAGCGCATGCAGAGGATTCGCCCAGTACTGGGCAACGTATTGCAGGAACGTATCGGCGGTCACCGCTTCCGGATAGCCCTCCGGCTGCACGGACCCCAGCCCGCGCAGCAAATTGGCTACGCCATCGAGGTCAAAGGCAATCACGCCGTCAGCCTGCACCCCGCGACACAGGCGGTAGATACTCGTCATGACCGCGGCTGAGGTGGGAAAGTCTGGAGACCAGTTGGCATCGCGGAACATCAGCGCTGGTGCCCAGATGTACTCGCGCAGCGGTTCAGGCGGGGGTGGATGTGCGCCGAGGTCGCACTGTGCATCCACGGCATAGCTATCCTGGAAGGTCATGGTGACGATTTTGCCCGCGGAAAACTGCATCATCCCAGCGCCGCTGATAAAACCACCGGTGGGACGTAGTTCGTGATTGTTCTGTGCCAGGATTAGGTAGTTGACCGGCTGCCCCTGTCCCAAAAGGTCTGGGGCAACTTGGGCTAATCGGGTTGCTCCGTACAAAAGGGGCAGGTATTGATCCAGGCGCGCTTTCCATTCGGCCAGGCGCGGGGAAAGCACTCGCCCATCCAGGCGGCTCCATGCCTTGTTCGCCTGGGCTAGAGCGGCTTCTGCCTCGGCGAAACGGGGACGGGAGACGACGAGCACAGGCAAAGCCGCTTCGAGAGTCGTCTGACCTAGCTGCTGGATGGGCTTAGAGAGGGTCTCCATGAGCGGTTCCAACCCCAATAGCCCCCACCAGCCGGCATCGCACAAGTGGATGCCCGTCTCCAACAAAGCCGGCGCTGCTGCCAAGTCATGCCCAATGCGCGGCACCCAACCCAGGCGCTCGATCAGCGGCAGGAGGAAGCCGATTTCCTGGCGAATAGCCTGCAGGTCTTCCCGTGTATCGCCCAGTTGTGCGCGTATCCGAGCCATGTCAGCGGGACTCAGGCTGGCGACATCGGCACCAATCAGCGTACGCAGCGCCTCGGCCCTGTTCAGCAAAGCAGAGACATGCGGCCAGAGCCTGACTGCCTTGTAGCCAAGCACAAGCAAGACGATCAGCGCGACGATGAGCAAGAGCCAACAGCCAAGCCGCGGAGAACGCGAAGAATTTAGCATGGTATGGCCTCTCATATTGAACTACACGTCCCACCCTGGTTGTTTGACATATATCATCCGGTGGCCGGCAACTCGGCCCAAGGCAACTCGACCATGGCTTCTACCTGCTGCGCGGGCATGCCCTCGGCAGTCAGCGTCCAATCCGTGCGCAGCAATTGACCAGGCCAAGCATCCTCAGCCACCACCGCCACAACAGGGGCAATGACCTGCCCTCCAGGTGCCAAGCGTCCAATAGCCAAGGTCAAGCGCCCTGGCATCTGACTGACGGCACAAGTGGCGCAATCAACCGATTGCACCAGGAGGTCATCAGGCCAGGTGACGGATACACGAACTCCCTCGGCTGCCTCGTAGCCCACATTGGCCACCTGCAAGATGAAAGTAACGCGATCAGCGGGACCGGCAATGGGGTGTGGCACCTCAACCACCAACAGCAGAGCGGCTGGTTCGGCTATGGGTGTCGGGCTGGCGGAGGGCGTCGCCCAAGGCAGCGTAGGCGAAGCGGTAGGGGTAGGCAAGCCTGCTGGGGTGAGTGTGGGCACCCGGCTCTGGGTTGGCGTGGGCGATGCAAGCACAGCCAGTAGCGTGGCGGTAGGCAGTTCTGGCGGGCTGGTTGGCACCCGTGTCCAGGTGGGGCGTGGCGTCCAGGTGGGCGTGGGCAGCGCAGGGCTTGTCGCGGTAGGAGTGGCCGTTGCGGTGGGTCTGGGGATAGTCTGTCCAAGTGCCACTGTGCCCGGCAGCGCCCATTTCCCGCCCATGGCGCCCGCCAGCACCAAAATGACAAAGACAGCAAGCCATAACCCTCTGCTCATGCTACGCCGATGATCAGGCCACGACACCAATGAACTCCTGCGCCTTCACGGATAGGTAGCCCCGACCTCGCTGAAACGAGTGACCAGCCAGGAAAAATCGAGGAGGCTGATGCAGCCATCGCCATTGAAATCGGCGCGGTAATCAAAACGAGAATCGCCAGCACAGGTGCCATAAGCGGCACCTAGAAGGGAAAAATCCAGGATATTGACGCAATTGTCGTTGTTGGCATCACCGGAACGCAATAGACCAAAATCAACGAGCGGCTCCGCTGTCGTTATCGCCACTCCGTCCAGACGGTTAGCAAGGGTGTTGTAGACTTTGACTACGATGTCATATATGCCTGGCGCCACGTGGCACACGCGAAAGCGTCCCATGGCGTCGGTCTGTACGCTGCGGATGTCGGGATAAGGACAGCCAACAGGGTAAAGGCTCACCGTTGCGGTGAGTACGTAGGAGGCTTGCGGAGGTGCCGGGCGCCCTTCCAGCTGGATAGCCCCAGTGAAGCAGGAAGACCCAGCAAGCAGCCCATCCATGTACTGTTTGAAGTTGAGTCCTATCGGTGTGAGTTTGCCGGGATAGATGGGGTAGTCGTGGGCAAAAAGCCCCCCATTGAAGTTATAAGGGGCATCGTTGAGGCTGTTCCATAGCCAGCGCTGCACCAGACGGTTGCCATCGGCGGGATAACCCAGGCTATCGTCATGAGCAGTCAGCAAGTAGTCAAAGGTAGCGTTCACAAAGGCACTGACCCGTGCTGGGCTGAACTGGGGATACCAGTCCGCACGCATCAGCACGCCGTACTCGCTGATGATGAGTGGCTTGTCCCGCTGACCTCGGTCGCGCATCCAGGTGCGGAAGTCAATTACGTGCTGCCGGAAAATCGCAAAATTGTCATTGTCATCCACGGTGTACAGCCGTCCCTGGTTCTCGCTCAGCCCCTTTGGGATGCCACAACCCCATGACCCCCGCAGTTCTTGCAGGATCATGTTGTGGATGTTCCACACATCCACGGGCATGGGCTGGCCGTAGGTCGTCTGGTAATACTCCAGCACGAGGTCTAGCCACTTGAGACGCAAGGGCGTGGGCTGCACCACCCCTCCGATGGCGATCTGGGCGGTGGGATCGCGCTCCTTGATGAATGTGTACAACTGGTGATAGGCATCTGCGTACTGCTGAGGTGTGTTATTGCCCCCACCTGGCACATACGTGCACTCCGGCTCATTGCCAATCATCCACAGCGATCCGGGGTTGGCATCTACCAACGTCCCCACTGTATCCAGGGAGAGCGCGGGCACGCCATTGTACACCCAAATCAATTGGGCATACTCGATGCCGCCAGGGCGCAGTGGGGTCAGGCTGGTAGTCCAATCAGAATACCAGCCAATGTGCAAGGCTGCCACGTCATAGTCCGTGATCTTGCCGAATGCCGGGTTCATGTCCACACCAAAGCGCCAAGTGGGCAATGGACATTGCGGATTCTGAGCATGGCTAGGGAAAGCCAGCCACAGGATGGACAGCAGCACACAGAGAGTTATGAAGACAGACCGATTCATCAATTGAGTTCCTCTAGAGCAGCCAGGGATTTTCAGTCCAGGCCTGACAGGTCTTTATCATTTGTTCCTGATGAGCGGCAGGTAGCAGTACAGGATGCTGGGCAACAGAATGGTGATGGTGCTGCCACTGCCAACCCCATCAAAGGTATTTGCCCCGCCCCAAGACATCTGTCCGCGCAAACCGAGATAGGTAACGGGCAGAGCGCGCGTGACCACACGCAAATTGACGGTGGCAATGCGTACGATGCCCGTGGGACAGGTACCTCGGATGCGACAATCCAGCGCTGCTCCTGCGTCATAGCGCACTATGCCCGCCTGGTTATCATACGTATTGCGCAGGGGCAGCACAAATTGGGAGGTATCGGGGACAATCGAGACTACCTGCAGATAGGCGGGGTTGAAAGACAACTCAGTGGCCACGCCGTCGGCATGATCGCCGCAATGTACCATGATGTCAACAGAGAAGGGCGCAAAAGCCGCCACCGTCAGTTCTGCTGGGGACAGGCTCAGTCCTGCCTGCGTCAGCGCTTTCTGCGCTGCCTCTCTCGACGGCTCGGCAGGCATCGCCGATGAGCCAGTCCCCAACAAAGTTAGTGTAAGAGACAGAACAACGAACAGCAGCCGCGTGCCTGTCATTGCCCGCACATGGTGCTTGGCGAGATAGCGCATGGTCTATTTGCTAGCCAGACCTCCTCATGGCCGAGGTCCGCGATACGTGTGGCGGTCTTCCGCTGCGGATATGACCCGATTCCTGAACACAAGCGGCAAACTGAGCCCGTACACGTTGCAGCGCGCACCACGGCGGATCACCACGGCATAATCCACCGCCACATGGATGGGCAGGCCAGCCTTGTACGGTCCGCGGTACTTCTCCAACATGCAGCCAAAGTTCTGGCCAAGGCTGTTGGTCACAATTTCCCCTAACTGGACGTGCGCATAATCGCGTGGCGACCACTTGGCACCGGGCACATCCGCATCGGCAAAAGCATAGGCATCATAACTGACCTCAGCGGCGTCGTTGTGCTGGGTATAGGTAATGGGTACGCCGCCGAAAGCCTGTCCGGGATAGCCATGGGCAGCGTGGTCGAAGAACGGATCCACGAGCTCCAAGCCCCAAGCATACGGGTCTGCGCAGCAGGCTCCCACCCAGTGGCCACCTACACGGGTCCAGATGCCGCGTTCCTGTTGCCAGAAGCCCAGCAGTAGCACGATGAAGTCATCATGCTCCTGGGCATCGTACCACAGCCAGCGCCAGGTTGGACCTTTGATCGCCTCTACAACTAGAGAGCTGCTTAACCCCTGAGCATGGATATATTCCTCCAGACCGGCGACCATGTCTTCCACAGTTGTACCGTAACTGCTCGTCTGCAATTTGCCCGCGAGGTCTTCCACTAATGGTGGAACATTCTCTTCATCATGATCGTACCAGGGGCCATAGTTCGTCACCAGGGCATACTTGTTCCCCAGTTCGTACTCCGCCTTGGAATCCAGCCACCACAGGGCATCCGCTGCGGCAGCGGGGCCCGAATGGGTCCACTGCTCGGTAGCGTGCCACTCCTCCTGGCGCATGTCAAAGTCTGGCGGGCCATGCGGCGCATAGTCCGGGTAGCCGACACGCGGGCAAATACCAGGTCCGGTCCCGTAGGGAGTGGGCGTTGCCGTCGGCATAGTCGGCGGGGGACAGGTGGGACAAGGCGGACAAGTAGGACAGCCAGGCGGCACAGTTGGGGTAGCAGTGCTCGTAGGCGTTGGTATGGGTGTCAGCGTGCTCGTGCTAGTTGGGGTCGGCGATAAGGTCTCGCTAGGCGTGGGCGAGCTAGTGATCGTAGGAGTCTGCGGGGCATAGATGCAAATCGTGTCCGTAGCGGTAATCACTGCGCATTCCAGGCTTTCCGCAACGACGGTGTTGGTGACGCAAGTGCCGGCAGCAGCGGAATGGGTCTGCGCCTTGATGCAGAGAGCAGCGGATGCGCCCGGTTCCAGAGTGCCAAGCGACCAAGTGACAACCATCGTTGCTGGGTCGAAGGTCCCGCCGGGCAAGCAGGCAGATGGCGGCCCAATGCCCGGCTCCACTGCATCGGGGTCAATCGCACTGGGCAGCGTGTCGGTCACCATAACGTTGTGCAGCAGCGATGCACCCGTGTTGGTGACAAAGATGTGGAACCAAAAGTCCGAGTTAACCATGACGGTGTCAGGAAGATGGCTCTTGGTGATTTCCATTTCATAGGCGGCTGGCGTCTTGGTCGGTGTTGGCGTCGCCACGCTGCAGCGCGCGCCAGGACGGATCACGACAGCATAATCCACTGCCACGTGGATGGGCAGGCCAGCCTTGTACGGTCCGCGGTACTTCTCCAACATGCAGCCAAAGTTCTGGCCAAGACTGTTGGTCACGATTTCCCCTAACTGGACGTGCGCATAGTCGGCCGGCGACCACTGCGCACCGGGCACGTCCGTATCGGCAAAGGCATAGGCGTCATAACTGACCTCAGCGGCGTCGTTGTGCTGGGTATAGGTGATAGGTATGCCGCCAAAAGACCAACCAGGATAGCCATGGGCAGCGTGGTCGAAGAACGGATCCACGAGCTCCACGCCCCAAGCATACGGGTCTGCACAGCAGACCCCCACCCAGTGGCCACCTACACGGGTCCATGCGCCGCGTTCCTGTTGCCAGAAGCCAAGCAAAAGCAGCACAAAATCGTCATGGTACTGGGCGTCCAGCCACAGCCAGTCCTTGTCGGGCCCCTTGATCACCTCGACGACGTAGGAATCGCTTAGCCCTTTGGTGAAGATGTACTCCTCCAGACCAGCGACCATGTCCTCCACTTTCGTGCCGCGGTTGCTCGTCTGCAATTTGCCTGCGAGTTCTTCCGCTAACGGCGGAACGTTGTCGGCGTGATGGTCATACCAGGGGCCATAGGCCGTCACCAACCCGTACTTGTTCCCCAGTTCGTACTCCGCCTTGGAGTCCAGCCACCACAGGGCATTCGCTGCGACAGCCGGGCCAGAGTGCGTCCACTGCCCAGCAGCACGCCATTCGCCCTGGTGCATGTCAAAGTCAGGCGGGCCGTGCGGCGCATAGTCCGGGTAGCCGGCACGCGGGCAGATACCTGGGCCAGTGGCATACGGAGTGGGCGTTGGCGTCAGCGTAGGCGGAGCGGGACAGGTGGGACAGGGCGGACACGGCGGACAGGTAGAAGTAGGTGTCGGCGTCTCCGTGGGAGGTGGGATGGTGTACTCCGTCGGCGTGGGCGTCTCTGTGGGAGGTGGGATGGTGTACTCTGTCGGCGTCTCCGTCTGGGCCACACCCTGACCCGCCAGTGCATTTGCCGGCAAAGCCCACGGCGTGCGCGCAGTTCCGTAAAGAATGGTCAATAATAGGGCGACTCCCAAAACGAGCACGAACCTGGGGATAATGTTCTCCTTGTTACGGAGAGCAGTCCAAAACGAGCGATTTTTATCCATCTTCCTCCTCCCACCCTAACAAGATTTGATATGGCGACGATTTGCCTTGCTCGCGTTGCCGCTAGTACACTTCTGACTTGAGAGGCATTTCATTGGCCATATCATTCGTTCATTCGTGTCTTATTCGTTGACAGCCTTTTTGGTTAGCTCACGGTACAGAACGCCCAAATCGTTCAATTGCCCTTCTTTGGTCATCAGGCTGCCATTGTAATGTTTCGAGTAAGTCGCAAACCAAGCCCAGCAGGACACGACTTCCGACTCAACCAGCCAATGCACGGCATCGCGCATGAATTGCTGGATTTTTTCCGGCGGGTCCACTGGACGGTCGCAGCAGCCATTCCCATACAGGACGCCGAACTCAGTCAGGAAAAGCGGCTTGTGTCCATCGCCGATGCGCTCCATCCAGCGATGGAAAGCCAGGATGCGCCGTTGGAACTCGCCTACATCATACGGGTCCAGGCCTGCTTCCAGGATGTAGTTGTGTATGTTCCAGCCATCCACGCGCGGATAGCGTCCGTACTTCTGGCGAAACGCTTCGCGGAAGGCTTCGGTCCACCGCCAGTCCGCGTTGGCGATCCCTGCCGGCAGGATACGGCAGCGGGGAGCGCTCTTGGCCCACTCCTCAAAGACATGGTACAGTTCGGCGTATTCCTCTGGCGTGCGATTATCCTGAGAGGGATCGTTGGGTTCGTTGCCCAATGCCCACCAGGAAGCACCGCTAGCGCGCATCGCTGCAGGAATGGCGCCACGATCCCCCTTCACTTCAGCGCAACCGATCATGTAGAGCCTTTCATGCCCTTCCAAGGCTGGCCCACGCCAAGTCCAATCCAGGTACCAAACTGGCCCTAGTGCATCCAGTTGTGCTGCCGTAACTGGCGCATCGCCCACGCCCACGCCAAAGGGGGTGGAGAAAGGCGCTTCCTTCTGTCGCGGGGAATGGCAACCCGAGGCAAAAAGGAGTGCACACACCAGGGCGAGCGAAAATGTACGAATCCCCAACTCGTCTTCCTGTATTCAGACCTGTAACATTTCCCTAAACTTCGCAGGTCTGACAAAGTCAATACCATCAGGGCACATGCAGACTTGCCCGGACAATGATGCGGTGCGTATAGGCCCAAGCCGGCCAACAGGTAACCAACGTGAGGACAGGTTGATCGGTCGGGTCTAACCAGGTGGCATGCTGACGCTTCTCTGCCGCTGTCGCCCCGGTCTCATCCACGGTAAATACAGTGGTAACAATATAAGTATAGCACATTCCGTCTAGATTGTAAAGTTGCACCAAGTCCCCTTCAGCCAGTTCGTCCAGGCGGCGAAAGACCGCTCCGCCAGCATCGGAACTGTGGGCAGAGAGAACGCAGTTGCCAGAGTGACCAGGATCGGCGCTGCCGCGGTGATGCCCGGCTGCTCCTGCAACGGTATCCCATACGCCACGCGCCTCGCCCTCAAGCCAAACCACATGCCAGCCAACTTCTACCACAGGGGCATCCACGCTGATGGACGGGATGACGATGCGCACCGGTGCGGAAGTTCGGCTCGAGGCAGGGCCGGCAGTGGGGATGGGAGTCGGCGGGGGCAGTTCCGTGGCTATGGCAGCCGCAGTAGGAGCGAGGCGGATAGTGGCTTGGGCAAAGGCGCTGGGAATGAGCGTTGCCACGCTCGCGGCGGCAGATGGGCTGGGGGTGAAGAACTCCCCTCGACCTTTGGCAGAGGGGCTAGGGGTGAGGGCATACCAGACGATGGAGAGCAACAGCAAGAGGATGCCCACGAGGACAAGCCCTATCCCCGCCCTTTTACGACGCGCGTCTTGAGTTCTCTGCATGCTCTGTGTCTGCCTCGCTTGTTCCAGACCGGTCAGGTCTTCGTTGTCACCTGCTCGGCGTGGGCAACAGCCCACGCCACGAGACGGCGGACTGTTGTCCGCCGCAAGCCAGGGTAGGGGCGCAATTGGTCAGGTCTTCGTTGTCACCTGCTCGGCGTGGACAACAGTCCACGCCACGACACGGCGGACTGTTGTCCGCCGCAAGCAGGCATTGCAGGGCATGGGCGGGGGAATGAATTCCCCGGCTGAATGTGAGAAGCCCCTGAAGGGGCTTGTCAATTTTAGCCAGGGATTTCAATCCCTGGCGCCCATGAGCGCTGTAAGAGCGCAATTGGTCAGGTCTTCGTTGTCACCTGCTCGACACGGGCAACAGCCCACGCCACGACACGGCGGACTGTTGTCCGCCGCAAGCCAGGGTAGGGGCGCAATTGGTCAGGTCTTCGTTGTCACCTGCTCGACACGGGCAACAGCCCACTCCACGACACGGCGGACTGTTGTCCGCCGCAAGCAGGAATCGAATCACCTTTGCGTCTTGGTGCCTTTGTGGTAATTCTCTCTCAGAAACCTGGTTTCTGGGACTTGATGTACTCCGCCACGGCGCGGATGCTCTCCTCGAGCGGGATGGTTGCCCGCCAGCCGATGAACGCAGCGACTTTGGAGACATCCGGCACGCGACGCTGCATGTCCTCGAAGCCCGCCTCATACGCCTGTTCGTATGGGATGTAGACGATCTCCGATTTGCTGCCCGTGATGTCAATGACCAGACGTGCCAGATCGGCGATGGCAATCTCGCGGTCGGAGCCCAGGTTGAACACTTGCCCCCGCGCCTGCGGGCATTCCGCCAGGGCGACCATGCCGCGCACGATGTCGCGCACGTCGGCGAAGCAACGGGTTTGGCGCCCATCGCCATACACGGTGAGCGGTTCCCCCGCCAGCGCCTGCGCCACAAAGCGCGGCACGACCATGCCGTAACGCCCGGTTTGGCGCGGTCCGATGGTGTTGAAGAGGCGCACGATGACCACGGGCAAGCCGCATTCCTTCCAATAAGCCAGCGCCAGGAACTCGTCCACTGCCTTGGACTCGGAGTAGCACCAACGACTGCGCGTGGTGGGACCCAGCAGGCGGTCGTCGTCCTCGGCAAAGGGCACGTGCTCGTTCTTGCCGTAGATTTCGGAGGTGGACGCAAGGATAATCGGGCGGCGATAGCGCTTGGCGGCGCGGAAGACGGCGGCAGTGCCTATGATGTTGGTCTCGATGGTGTACACTGGCGACTGCACGATGAGTTTCACGCCCACGGCGGCAGCGAGATGGTAGATGCAGTCGCATTCGCTCGCCAGGCGGTCCAGCACCAGTTCGCTGGTGATGGTGTCAATGGCGAGGTGAAAGCGGGAATGGGTCATCAGGTGCTGGACGTTCTCCAGCCGCCCCGTGGAGAGGTTGTCTATGACGGCAACTTCATGCCCCTGCGCGAGCAGGTACTCGGCTAAGTGGCTGCCGATGAAGCCAGCGCCACCAGTGATGAGGGCTTTCAAGATTGCTCTCCCTCCAACCAGGCAGGCAGTTCCTCTTGGCCGGTAACCCGCCGCCACAGTTCCGCGAAGGCGTCTGCGCCAATCTGTGCGCGAAAGTCCTGGATAATCTCTGCTACCTTTACGGCGTCGGCGGCGCCCATGCGGGACAGGGTAATGAAAGCTTCCAGAAAAGCGCGCAGGGCTAGTTCGTTTTGTTCCTGCAGTGCGAGGACCTGTCCCATCATGGCCAGCGTGGCGCTCTTGCCCCTTAGGTCGCCCAGTTGCTCCTTGATGGCCAGCGACTCCTGGTACAGGCGCATCGCCCCATCCAGGTCGCCGCGCACACAGTAAATATAGGCCATCTCATGCAGCGTGGCGCTCTTGCCCTGCAGGTCGCCCAGTTGCTCGTTGATGGCCAGCGACTCCTGGTACAGGCGCATCGCCCCATCCAGGTCGCCGCGCACACGGTAAATATAGGCCATCTCATGCAGCGTGGCGCTCTTGCCCCGCTGGTCGCCCAGTTGCTCGCATATCTCCTTGGCCTCCTGGT